>CALLPZ010000332.1 GCA_938015405.1 uncultured Pseudanabaenaceae cyanobacterium | reverse complement strand
TTGTCGTGGCGCTTCCAGAGGAGAGTCGCGCCTCCAAGCAGCAGGGCTAAGGTCATGCTAGATTCAGGCACCTGCACGAGAGTTCCGCTGAACTTCGTCTCAATTAGGGTGAGGTAGCTGGGTGCCTTAAACTGACGCTCGTAGATACCTCCAATGTTTGCAAAGGCTTGGCCAGAAATTTCATTCTCTGTTCTTAAACGACATGATTCGCTTGGAATCGCAGGGCAGTCTTCGAGTGCAAAGGAAAAGTTTGGGCTACTCGAGAGATTGAGAAAGTCTTTCCCATCAGTGGAGACATTACCAGTGAGCGAAAACTGATCAACAAGTGCCCCTAACTGGTCTGGCTCAGAACTAGAAAATAGGGAAAGATTAAGTGCCCCAGCAGCTTCTGCTGATTCCTTGATTGGATCGTCAATGGAATAGGCTAGGTCCAAACCTGTATCAAACTGAAAAGAGAATAGATCATCCACCCGGAATTGCCCCAAGGCTTCGGTGCTGCCTTCTGTTCTTCCTAAGTAGTTCGTTCCACTGCCTTCGGATGTTCCTACTACAACGTTGTCGAGGCGAGCAGGATCTTGTAAGAAGGTGATGTTTGCATCATTAAAGTTTAGGACTGCACCAAAATCCCCAGAA
The DNA here is from genome assembly GCA_938015405.1 of uncultured Pseudanabaenaceae cyanobacterium. GTDB lineage: Bacteria > Cyanobacteriota > Cyanobacteriia > PCC-9006 > JAAUQQ01 > JAAUQQ01. The sequence goes on along the minus strand of CALLPZ010000332.1, from coordinate 5,004 downwards.
TTGGAGAATGCATCTGTGTCTGCAAAGGTATTAGTGCTAAGGGCGGCAACATTAAAGTTGAACAGCTGGGCCTCAGCGTTAGCCCCGGCAAAGCTGGCAGCCTTAGCGGGACTTGCAAAATTGAGGGCGATCGCAGTTAAGGGCAGACTCAGGGCCAAACGAGCTACGCGAAGGGGCATAGGTGCTTCTCTCTACGAATAGTTAATGGATTGATATGAGGCTGCGAGAGTTTGGGTGATGCTGAGCTTAGTTAAGCGATATGTTGAACGATTCCTAATAGAAAAATCGCTGTATTCCCTGACAGATATATTGATATTGCGTTAATGATTGATCTCTCGAACAGGCTCCCCAGCGGTAACCTATATCAATCCCCCAAAGCAGTTTTGATGTGAGGGATAGATCCACCATTTGCCTGGACGTTCTGCTTCCCGCCCTGGCTAAAATCTTAGCGGTGCTGGTTTGCAGCCTAGGTAAAATCTCTGCCAAGCCCAGTACAAGTTCTATAAGGCTTTGGGCAATTTTGGTTCTACAAAGGCAATATATATGGATTAAATCAAGTCCTGTTTGTATTAAATAATTCTTTTCTACTCAGTGACTCTATCGAGTTGGCGTCAATGATTCGTTCTTGCCAAGCTAGACTCTCTTGAACTCCTCTGGGAGAAAGAGCATATTGGCCTAGTGCGACTCGATCAAACCAACCGTATACATTTTTATACATGATGTCTCTGGCCTTGGGCTCTTCGAGAGCCTTTGCGATCGCCGATGCTTTGGTCGGCCCATGCTCGCGCAAATATTCTGCGATGCGAATTGCCCGCTGCCGATAAGCTGTCATGAGGCCCTTTCGCATCGCCGTCCCACCTAAATTTGGGTCACCTACCCGCTTCGTAAACTCCCCCAGTAACCGTCCCTGTTTTTGCTTCGATTGGCGTGGCTTGTAAGGGCGAGGGTCGAGCAATATTTTGACATTGCCATTCTGGGTCCTGGCATCAGTCTCATGGGCGATCGCCAATAGCCCCAATCCCAGCATTCGTAATAGCTTGATTATTTGTCGTCGTCGCCGTTTCAAAGCCCCACAGCCCAGTGGGACACCCACATAGACTTGCGGTGATAGTGATAAACGCTCCACTGCTTGAAGCACCACATCCAGGTTCAGCGATAGCTTCAGCTCCACGACGACCGGACTCTCCTCCCCTCGCACTGCCACCACATCACAGTTCTGGACTTCGCCCTTTACCTCATAGCCTTGGCTCTCCAAGAATTGCTTTAACGGAAGATAGAGATCCGATTCTTTCATCGCAAGCCTTTCTTTCATCGCAAGCCTTTCGCCCAACAATCAGCGTCTTATGGCCAATACTGTAAGCAGCTTGCACGATTACTTATCCCCTCTGGGGATTGGAAAGTCAATCACATCAATCCACTCGAACCCATCGTAAATCTCCATTGGGGAATTCATCGTTGCTGGAGACCAGCCCTGTTGGATGGCAAATTTTGCGATCGCAGCCACGACCCCTGGGTGATTCAAGTTAACAACCTGCACAGCATCAGTCCCAGCACTAGTCTTCCAAGTAATACCTTTTCCCACATTGCTAACCAGCCAGCATTCATCACTTGGCTGTTGTCTTTTTTTAAGCGAGTTTGATTCTCGAAAGAAAATCCTAATGGGAGATTTTTTCTGCTCACCTTGATAGATGGTCAGTGATACGCTGCAATCGCTATGCCGATATTCTGAAGAGATCGTCCAGAAATAGCTCTGCTCCTCAATGTGAATGCTTCGAAGTTTCTGCTTGCTCACTTTGCCAACTAAAACGTTTTTCTGAGATCGCCTACTCCTTTGCACAGCAAGGCATCAATGGTCTAAATCAAACTTATTCTTAATTGTCCTAGCCCGACTCCAAAAACAGAGAAAAGCCTAGCTTTATTCAATTAGGCGACTCCATTTTTCTGAATCCAATCCAAACAGTAGGAATGAATCACCTCTGAAATGTTACTTCTATCAGCATCGGGCCAATAATATTGGTGATCATGGTAATTCAAGCTGTCTAGCGCGTGATGTAGTCGGTAAAAGCCATGCAGATTGCAATCATAATCAAGACCTATGCAAACATCAGCAAGGGAGAACAATGCCTCAGCTTGCGACATTGTGCCATCAATAATTTTTTGGACTCGGACTCTCGCTAGCTGAAGTGCTGCTGCCTCAGCATTATGAGGCAGCTCAACGCCCAGCTCATTTAAGGTCTGCGCCACCATTGGTCTCATTTCCCAAGAATCAAAGGGCGGCAGCTCACCCGCCAAAATTCTCAGCGTCGGCGTATCGTGGCCTTCGGCCAGCATATTCTGCGCCCACTCAATCCAGCGAGAGTCCACAGAATAACCAAGAATACGAAGTGCTGCAATTTCAGGAGTTGTGAGCATATTTTGCTTGTCCATGACTGTCCTTTCGTACAATACTCTAGTACTGGCTCACCTCAGATCAGCTAGGCTTCTACCTTATTTGCCCTGCACTCGATGGCCCCTGCCTCTCCCCAACCCGACTGGTCCCGCCTCCAGCAGGCCCTCACCGTCGAAGCAGAACGCGGCTTCAACAACATCGAAGGCAAGCAACATCTATTTAGTGAATTCCTGCGTCTGACGCTGACTGCTCCTCCAGAAGACTGGAGCCAAGCAGAGCAGGGTCGCTGGCGTGAGCTGGGCGATCGCTTTGCCACCTACGAAGACCTTAGCTTTGCCCAGCGTCAGCAGCTCGTTGCCGATAGTCGCCGCACGCTTCACCAGCAACGTAAAGAGCTCGAAACTGCAAAGGAAGCTGCACAACAAACCGAAAAGCGTAAAGCCGCTGAAGCTTCTGGGGCATTGCCACCAAGTAAAGGGAAAAAGCGTAAGCTTCCTAAGACAGAGCCCCTTGTAGATACTCGCCACGGCCCCAAAACTGATCTTGATAAATCCCTCACCTATCTCAAAGGGATTGGGCCCAAAAATGCAGAACGCTTAGCTAAGCTCGGCCTTTGGACTGTTCGCGACCTGTTGTTCTATTACCCTCGTGACTACCTCGATTACGCCAAGCAAGTGGATATCCGTGAGCTGGAACCTGGCTCCATGGCCACTCTCGTTGGCACTGTCAAAAGCTGTAATTGCTTTAGTAGTCCCAAGAACCCGAAGCTGACTATCTTTGATCTGGTGCTGCGCGATCGCTCTGGCCAAATCAAGTTAGGTCGCTTCTACGCTGGCAATCGCTACAGTAGCCAAGCCTGGAAGCAGGGACAAAAGCGCAAGTTCCCAGTGGGAGCAACTGTTGCTGCCTCCGGCATGGTCAAGCAGGGTAAGTATGGCGTGACACTAGATACCCCTGAGCTAGAAGTGCTTGAAGAGGGTAGTGACACCATTCAGTCCGACAAAGTAGGTCGGGTCGTGCCGGTGTACACCCTGACTGAAGGGGTTAATGCAGATCTGGTGCGGCGAGCGGTCTTGGGGGCATTGCCTAGCGTTGGATTGTTGCAGGAGTGCATTCCCCAGGGGTTACTGACCAAGTTTGAGCTAATGAATCTGGGAGAAGCGATCGCCCAAATCCACTACCCTGATAGCGACGATACGCTTTACCAAGCCCGTCGCCGCCTAGTCTTTGATGAGTTCTTCTTCCTGCAACTGGGTCTGCTTCAGCGTCGAGCTAAGCAGCGGGAAACCCAGACCAGTGTGGTCCTGGCTCCCAAGGGCGAACTGGTGGAGAAGTTTTACGAGATTCTGCCCTTTGAGCTGACGGGGGCGCAGCAGCGGGTTGTCAACGCCACGTTCAGCGATATGCAAGATCCGACGCCCATGAACCGCCTGGTTCAGGGGGATGTGGGGTCTGGTAAGACTGTGGTGGCGATCGCGGCTCTCTTGAACGCCATTCAGTCCGGCTACCAAGGGGCATTTATGGCTCCAACCGAGGTGTTGGCTGAGCAACATTACCGCAAATTGGTGGAGTGGTTTACACAACTACACTTGCCTGTGGAGCTGCTGACCGGTTCTACCAAAGCTGCTAAACGCCGGGAGATTCATCGAGAATTGGAGACCGGGGAACTACCGCTGTTGGTCGGCACCCATGCCTTAATCCAAGATCCGGTCAAGTTCCAGAAGTTAGGCCTCGTGGTGATTGACGAACAGCATCGCTTCGGCGTTCAGCAGCGTGCCAAGCTTCAGCAGAAAGGTGACAATCCCCACACGCTGACGATGACGGCTACGCCTATTCCCCGGACTCTAGCCCTGACCCTTCACGGTGACTTGGATGTGAGCCAAATTGATGAGTTGCCACCAGGCCGAAAACCCATTAAGACCAGTGCTCTGAAAGGGAGTAAAGATCGCCAGCATGCCTATGAGCTTATGCGGCGGGAGATTGCCATGGGACGGCAGATTTATGTGGTGTTGCCGCTAGTGGAGGAATCGGAAAAGCTGGATCTGAAATCGGCAGTGGATGAGCATAGTAATCTCCAGAACAACGTGTTCCCTGAGATTAAGGTCGGGCTGTTGCATGGGCGGATGACTTCAGCGGAGAAGGATGAGGCGATCGAAGCTTTCCGCCGTAAGCGCACCAAAATTCTAGTCTCAACAACTGTGGTTGAGGTCGGAGTTGATATCCCCAATGCTTCGGTGATGCTAATTGAGCATGCTGAGCGCTTTGGGCTATCCCAGTTGCATCAGCTACGAGGCCGTGTAGGCCGGGGTGCAGATCATTCCTATTGCTTATTAATGAGCGCATCGAAGAGTGAGACTGCTCAGCAGCGGCTGAAGGTTATGGAGCAGTCCCAGGATGGCTTCTTTATTTCTGAGATGGATATGCGGTTTCGGGGACCGGGACAGGTGCTGGGAACGCGACAGTCGGGCTTACCGGACTTTGCCTTGGCGAGCTTGAGTGAGGACCAAGATGTGTTGGAGATTGCGCGGGAGGCAGCAGAGAAGGTTATTGAGAAGGATGAGAGTTTGTTGCGGTGGCCTGCGCTGAAGGCAGAGCTGGATTATCGCTATCACAAG
>CALLPZ010000331.1 GCA_938015405.1 uncultured Pseudanabaenaceae cyanobacterium | reverse complement strand
GACGATCGCTCCCATGCGGTTGCCTAGGACTTTTTCTGCCGCTTTTTGTAATTCGATGTCCAGGGTGAGGCGAATATCTTGGCCCTGGAGAGACTCTCGCTGTCCCACGACTTTGACGATGTCACCTGCTGCATTGACTTGAACCTGGGAGCCGCCCCAGCTGCCGCGTAGTTGGTCTTCCAGGGAATATTCAACCCCAGCTTTGCCGATGACATCTCCGGGGCGATAGTGCTGTTTTTCCCACTGTTCTAGCTTGCTGGCATCTACCGGTTTGGGCTGTTCGGCATCGAGGCGATCTAGATCATCGCGGGTGACTTCACGGGTGTAGCCCAGTACGTGGGCTGCTAGGTCTCCGTTTTTGTAATACCGGATGGTTTCGGGCTGTACCTCGACGCCTTTGAGACGGCGGTGATTTTCCTGGATGGCGACGATTTGAGCTTGGGTGAGGTCCCGGGCAATGCGGACGCGATAGGGCTGGTTTTCGGCTGTTTCAATGCGTTGCTCAATCTCTGCTTCGGGGAGATTGATGATTTTCGAGAGTGCCTTTTGGGTTTGGGGCCAGCGTTTGGATTCAGTCTCGATCGGCCAAACGTAGAGGGAGTGGCTGATACGGCTGGTTGCGAGGAGTTTGCCGTTGCGATCGTAAATGCGGCCACGCTCTGGGGGCTTGGGAATGAGGCGGATCTGGTTTTCCCGGGCTTTAAGGTAGTTGTCTTTGCCGTTAATGAGTTGTAGGAAGGCTAGGCGAGATCCCAGGGCTCCCAGCAGCATGAGGGAGAATATCAGGACCATGACAATGGACTGAGAAGATCGCCCTACGGTGCGGGTTGCGCTTTGTTGGGAGGGAGGGGCGAACAGCGTCATGGATGCCAGGGAGAATGTGGAGTTTCTGGGTTGGTTCTAGCGAATCGTGGCCTGACCATTGGGTCACGATGGCATGAGCCAATGCCTAATCTTTAGGTCATGACTATAGTTAGCCTTCGCTATAAATCTTAGCGTTAGAAGCGGGGTCAGCTAGCGTTGTTTTTGACGAATTATTGGGCTATAAGTTCGCACTATCAAGGAATTTGTTTCGCTTGTTATCGGCCAAATAGCCTGTATGGGGTATTTGGCTCTTGGATTGGGTGGGTTCGGGTGATGGTTTGTGTTGTGGGTGCATTCTTGGGAGCTGGGTTGTTGGCTCGGTTTAGATAAAGATGAAGCGGGCCAAGGTTCTCAAAACCTGGGCCCGCTTCATTGGCTTATGTCTGCGAATTGCTAGAGAAAGTGGGATGCAACGATGCCTCGATTAGCTTTTGACAGCTGTGGGCATGATGCGTTTGCGCATGGATTCTGCACGCTTTTTGGCCGTGCTGCTGTTGGGATCAATCTCTAGGGCCTGTTCGTAGGCTTTGAGGGCCTGGACGGTGAGTTGCTTGCGCTCGTAGGCAAAGCCTAGGTTGTTGTAGGCCGTGGCGTAGTCTTCTTTTTGTTGAATCGCATCCTTGTAGTGGCGGATGGCGAGGTCGTATTGCTCTTGGGCTGCGTAGGCGTAGCCTAGGGCGTTGTGGACCATGGCTTTGGGTTCACCGTCTTCCAGTTCTTTGGATTTCAGTGCTTGTTTCATGGCAGCGGCAGCCTGGCCGTAGAGTTGCTTTTGAAGCAGGATGCTGCCGAGTTCGTAGTATTCCTGGGGAGCGCCTTTGGTGGTGGTGAGGCGTCCTTGGAGTTTGGCGAGCTTCATTTCGGTGCTGCGCGTTTTCCAGACCTGGCGGATGACGAGGACGCCGGCGATCGCCAGGAGGCCTACGAGGAGGGACAGGTAAACGATGGGTAAGTCGGATTTCATAGTGAAAAGCCGCGCGGGCACTAAAAGAAGGTTTTAAAGTTCGGCCTTAATGGCTGCAGGGGTGATGGGAGTTTCTAGGTGTCCCTGACGGCTGGCGATTGAGCAGCGTCCTCACGGTTTGCTGAGCCTATTGATCAGACTAGCAAAGGACGTTCAGGCCTTGGGGGGCTTGTAGCATCTCACAACAGTTGGGCGATGGTTTGGGGTGAGGATGGGGTTAATGGAGAGGTGGTTAGTTCAGTAATTGCCAGGTTTGGGCGAGGTCGCTGAGGTAGCCGGATTGTTGCCATTGGCTCACGGTTTTTTGGAGGGCTTGGCGCAGGGAGGTGTGGCTGTTGCCTTTGGGGAAGGCGATGGCGAGGGGCTCTGCGGAGAGGAGGGGGCCGACTTGTTGGAAGGTGGGGTGTTCTTGGATCCAGCCGCTTAGGACGGTGCTGTCTCCGGCGAAGCCGTCGATTTCGTTTTGGCGAATTCCGGTGAGGGCGGCTTGGTAGGAGTCGTAGGGGATGAGTTTTAGGCGGGGGAGGCGGGAGCGGAGGATGTTGATGCTGCTGGAGTTGGCGATAATGCCGATGGGACGATCTTGCCAGTCTGAGGGTTGGGTTAGGTCGGGCTGTTCGGTGATGAGGGCGATGCCGCTGAAGTGGTAGGCGGGGCTGAATTGGACGATGCGGCGGCGGTCGGCGGTGGGGGTGAGCTGGGCGATGGTGAGGTCGATTTGGCCGGTGAGGAGGGCGTTGAGGCGATCGCGGTTGT
>CALLPZ010000330.1 GCA_938015405.1 uncultured Pseudanabaenaceae cyanobacterium | reverse complement strand
CGCCCCAGAACCATGGGCTCCCTCGGCGATAACAAATGCCAACGATCAAACAGTCCCGACGCATCACCCCGGTCCAAGTTTTGTACCGACGCATCCAGACTTTCCCCAGGCCTTCGCCCTCGGGCAAAAGCACCACGCTTTGCTCCGGGCTGAGCAGGAGGGCGGCGTTGCCGAGCACTGCTGCCACCCATTGCGAGTGATTCCTGACCGGGGGCCAACTGCTTTAGAAAAGCTTGGGACATCGGGGCAGTCAAGGGAATCGGCCTTTCTCCTGTAGTACGAAATGAAAGGTTGAGCGCATCACCCGAGATAGAACCTCGGGCATGGAGAGATCATCTCTTTAGGCCAACTTAGGCCACGTCGTCTGTATCTGCAGACTTAACAGCTCCGAAAAAGCTTAAGGCTGCCATGGGCAAACTCAAAGCCAAAATAATTGTGGTTACGGTAGCACCCAACTCGGGTTCACCCGAGGTTAATTCAAACACCGAACCCACTGCCGCGATCGCTGCAATGCAGCAGAGCCCGAGAAACAACATACTTTTTGGCGTTGCCATGGAGGGCTCCTAGAGGATTTATAAACTTCTCTCCATTGAAGACGGCAGTTTACTTCAGGGCAAGCTTTCCGTCCAAAGAGACCTCAGCATTTCATCCAATGCCAGCCATTCTTTAGCTCAAAACCAAAATCCACGGTCTTGTAAGGACCGTGGATTTTGGTTTTGAGAAAGCATCTAGTCAAACCAGTCTTAAACCAGGGACTTCACGTCACCCACAGCAAACCCCTGTTTCTTCAGCTCCTGAGTCAAAGCAACCTTATTAGCCACACGGTCCACAAACAACACGCCATTGAGGTGATCCATTTCGTGTTGAATCACTCGCGCCAAGATGTCGTTCACTTTGAGTTTGCGGGGGCGACCCGTCTCATCTTTGAAAGCAACTTCAATCGCCTCGGGACGCTTCACATCCAAGAAAACACCAGGGATACTCAGACAGCCCTCTTGATCCAAGGCGAGCTCATCACTAAAGCTCTTAATCACCGGATTGACCATCACCAGAGGTTGGTTAGAAGGTTCCTCAGGGTCAATATCGATGACCAACAGTTGCTTATTCAAGCCAATCTGGGGCGCAGCAAGACCGATGCCATCTTCGCTATACATGGTCTGGAGCATTTCGCGGATGAGCGTCCGCAGACTGTCGTCCACTTTGGAAACCCGCTTAGCTGGCTGACGCAGCACGCGATCGCCCATGTGGTGCACCTCAAGGGGGGGCGTCTTCAGCTTTGTTTTTTCAACCAGAATTTGAGGTGCCATAGGTCAGAAATGGGGAGTCACGAGCCAGGCCCCAAAGATGGACGCCATAGCTTAATCAATCTCCATACTAGCAATCAACCTCAGGCTTCCTGGACTTCTACCATTGGAAAACGATGAGGCTTTCCCCAAGCCCATGACAAAACAGCTTAAACATTTGAATCGCGGCGAGAGACTTGCCAATAGGAAGCATTGAATTGCTTCACGTCATGCTCCGCTTGCATCTGTGCCAATAACGCTGCCGTAGGGTCATACAAATAAAAGGTACGGTACGCCTCGGGAACCTCAGGAAGCTCTCCTGGTTGAACCAGCAGCCATTGAGCCTCGGTTGGCATGGCATGGCTGGCGGCCATGGCAAAAACGAAGAAGGCATCGCTGACAAACAAGGGTCCTTGAGGTGTAACTTTGGCCAGGACACTAGCCGTCTCAACTTGCCCCTTGGGAGATGAGAGACTGGCAGCCAAACTGTCTTGGCTCCGGAACTCACGCACTAGCGCAGGCAGTTCCAGGTTGGCATTAGCCGCAGACTTGGACCACCAGTTCCAACTCATCACCATCACGCCATTGGAAATCAGTCCCATGGTCAAGAGCCCCACGAGCAACAGCTGTCCCCAACGGCGAGGCCCCCGCACCAGCCAGCGCGTCAGCACAAACGCCATGATCAGCTGCATACTGACAACCGCCGGAAGCCAATAACGGAAAGCTCCAGAGCGCTCTCCACCAAGAATAAAATCAGGCAGAATCAGCACTGCTGCTGTGGCTCCGACACTGGCGAGCAAAAACTGCTTGGCTGGCCCATTGGCACGCAGGGTAAATCGCCACAGGGCGATCGCCATCCAAACCAGATTTCCACCCAGCAACAGCGCCAAGCCAACCAGCCCAGCACGGGAGCCAGACTCATCCAGATTGAAATCTAGTAGCGTCAAGTTCCAGCCCTTGACCCAAGCCTTGATCAAGCCAGCCTTAGAGGGAGCTTGAGCCACAGCATCAGCTGCATCCGTTAGCTGATCCGGCATTTGGAAATTATCAAAATTCACCAAGGCAAAGAGGATCCAAGGAGCAAAGAGCAAACTGCCTAGCAAACTCGCCCCAATAAATTTGCGTAACGCGCCCCGACGAAGACTTTGTCCCCAATTCCCCCATTCATGCCAAGCCAGGAAAACCGTGTGGGCGATGATCACTAGGCCGTGGAGCAAATGGCAATACAGCCCTGCGGCAAAGCTTAAGCCGTACCAGGCCCAGGCTCCAGCACTACCCTTGCGCACGGCTCGCAGCAAGGCGGCAGAGGACAGGACAATCAGCAGGGTCCAAAGGCTGTAGGGTCGGGCCTCTTGGGCATAGAGAAGGTGGAAGGGAGACTGAGCAACGAGGGCCATGGCGATCGCCCCCACCCAGGTGCCGGGAAAGAGCTCCCGACAGAGCCAATACACTGCTGGCAAGAGCAGCAAACTCAAGGCCACCGAGAACAGCCTCAAACTCGTGACCGTGTGACCAAAGAGCCCCACCCAGCCTCGCAGTGCAAGGAAATAGGGCGGCGGTAGCTCTGGTGCTGTGAGGGCGATATGTTTCACTGTGTCCACTGCACTGCGGTCAGCGTTGGGAAACTGAAATCGCTGGAGGTCGCTGTTGGCAATGACCTTACCTGTAACGAGCTGTTCCACTGCATCGCTATCGCTATAACCGGAGACATGGAATGCCGTGAAACCTTCGTCCAGCCAAAAGGCCTTGTGGGAGACATTGGTGAAGCGCAGCACAATCCCCAAAAGGATCGCCGCAATAACCAAAACTCTCAGCCAGCGAGGCATCGGGCGGGTGCTCATAGAGCGGTTAGGAGACGTACTAGACATGTGCGACCGTAAAGCGACAGCGTGAAGCAAGCTACGTAGATTTTCCCTGAGCTCCCAGGAAAGCCGGTGACTCAAGCGATGCATTCAAAACTTCTGAACTCGAGTCTGACGGTAGAGCATGCAGATCCGACCGGGATAGGCCCAAACGCAGGGCTAGGAGCAATCCCAAGACTGGCGTCAAGACATACATGACGAGGCGTAGCAGGAGAGCAGCAGCGATCGCCTCCGCCCCAGCCACCTGATACAGATTGAGCCCAAACCGCACCGCTGCCTCAAAGGGGCCAACAAAACCCGGCGAGGAGGGCAAGGCAATGGCAAATGCAGCCAAACTCTGAGTAATCAGCGAGCCAATCCAACCCGGTGCCGTGATCCCTAGGGCCAAGAGGACGGCCCAGTAGGTAATACCGTTAACTGCCCATGACAGGAACGTCGCTCCTAGGGTGATCAAAAACTGACCGGGTTGACGAAAGACGCTCAGGCCAGACAGCAAGCCATCGAGCAAATGCTCTGCTGGGCTGCGCCAACGGCCTAGGCCGAGGCGCTGCATGACTTGCCCAGCAAGTCTCGTAACCACTCGGGGATAGCGAGCCAGAAGCCAAAACAGCGCACAGCTCACGCCAATCACAGCGCCCAGAAGCCCCAAGGGTAGGCTACCGGAGAGCTGGGGCTGCCTGGCGAGCAGGGCTAGCAGAATCAAAAACACCACCAGCACGTCCATCAGCTTCTCGCCCAGGACGCTGCCCAGGGCGGGCTCGACGGGCACCTTGGCCCAGCGGTTGAGGAGGACGGCTCGGACGACTTCGCCAGCTGAGGCGGGTAGAACGCTATTGGCGGCATAGCCGACGAAAAAGGCGTAGAAGCGATCGCGCCACCGTCCCGGCCAGCATTCCGCCGCTAGCAACAAGCCCCAGCGCCAGGCCCGCAGCGCAAACACCACC
>CALLPZ010000329.1 GCA_938015405.1 uncultured Pseudanabaenaceae cyanobacterium | reverse complement strand
CCGTTATGAACCCTAGCCGCACTACGAGGATTTCGATTAATAATTTTTCCCCCGAGAAGCAATTGAGTAGAGCTGCCACCATCCAAATTCAGAGCAGCCTGCGCTCCCAGCGACTTTAATAGTTCTGCAAGTTCAACAAGGTTGGGTCCCTTTCCACCGATGCGCTCGTGAACTGTTATCAGGGCAAACTCCCCATCAGCAAAAGCCACTGCTGCACTACGCGGCGCCCGTTGGTTCTGAAAAGCCTTACTGAAGCCTTCGATAGAAGCATCGAGAACGACTTGATGATCCTGAACCAACAGCGGACCTCCCCCTAAGGCGTGGGGAAAATCTGCTAGAGCGGGCGGATTCACTTGCTGTTGAAGGCGCAGACGAGTTCCAATCGGTAATTTAGCTGCACCAGTGCGATTGGACCGAGCCACAACCAAATAGGTCACCAGGGGATTGCCCTGGGGAATAGGGAACTGTCCTTCTCCTGCAAGCTGAGTCTCTCGCTGTTCGATAACCTCTCCATTTTTGACGTAGATCAAAACCTCGTTATCCGTTAAAGGAACATAGCTGGTCCCCCAGTTCCGGGTGTAACGCGAGAAGCCAGCTTTGAGATAGCCGCTATTGAGAGAGATTAGCGAAAAATTAGTCCGCAGAACATCAGCCTTAGAAGCATCACGGGTAGAGTCAGTCTGCTCTGGAGGCTGTGTCGCGACTAAAACCTCTTCCAGTTTTAAGCGACCCATGGCGACATTGCCCTTGTCATCCCAAGCGATCGCCCCCCGATTCAAGATAGGACCCGAAACCCAACGTCCCCCTTCACGAATAGCACCTAAAGGAGTCTGATTTTTACGATTAAAGAAACCACCGTTAATGGCTGCCACGACCTGTTGGTTTGCTGCTGTTTGGCCAATAGGAGCAATACCAGCGATATCGTCATCTGCAGGCCAGATCGGAGCCAAGGTCACCGCATTTAAGGCCTTGGAGCCGAGCTGTAGCCGCAGCTGGGTCACTGGGAATTCGGCCCCCCCTTGGCGTACATAACTCTGCTGCCAACGAATTCCAGGTGCCCACTGGATTTCATGGGGACCAAAAACATTACCTAAAGCACGACCCAATAGGAGATTGGAAATCAGCAGAATGGAACGGGTTTGGATTTTAAGGCTTGTGCTCCCATCGCGCTCTTGACTCAGGGCAATATTCCACTGAGCTGTTGTCTGCAACGGCGTGAGATCAAGGAAACGAGCCTGAGAGGTGAACACTGCAGGGAGTTCTAAGCGCTGAGGTTGCTCCTGCAGAGGGCTCTCTCGCCAAGCAACAGGCTGGTTAAAAGGATTATCAGTATTGAGGAGGTCAATTCCCCCTAAAGCTTGAAGCGCCACATCACTGACCCCAAAAACATCGCGCCCCTCCAAACGCCACTGGACCCAAGGCACGGTCAGAGAGACTCCATTAATGACGATGTGATCGCCCTGTTGTTGAATCTCAGACGCAGCAAGGGTTTGCCCTGATGTGATGGAAGAACCGTTTACAGGAAGCTGAACCTCCCCTGGGCTTGCAGACACCTGTGCCAAAGTTTGTGAGATCAACATGGGTTGGGCAAAAGCTGGAGAAACCGGCAGCAACAGCAGCAAAGCCCCCCGGGTCACCCCCATTCTTGCCCGGCTTAACAGCAATTTTTGCCAAGGGAAAGCCAAACACCGTTTTGCAACCATGTGAGTGAAAAGAAATAGACAATGAATCGAGGTGAAAGAGCAACTAAGGCAAGGTCTAGGTTTGTCCTTCCTCAGTGAGGCATTCAGCTCCGAAAGACTAAGGGAACTCTAGCCCTACTCCACTGGCATACCAGGAACTCCCCAGAAGACGCTCTAACGAAATGAAAAGTTCGTTTACTCAGGGAAATGAACTTGGGCGAGACGGGCTCTCCCAAGGGCCAGACCCATCACAGCAATCATGACTGACAATGCTGTTACATGCTTCCTTAGCAACTGACAATGGAGAATGCCACAACCGTTCACAATGAACTGTTTTTCAAAAGGTAAAAGTGCTGGTAGCTCTAGTAAGCAAAAGAGCGCAAGCCACGCAGGGCTGAGGATTGTCAGCCATTGGCGTTTCGCTATATGATGCAATTCCTACGTTTTGTTAGCAGCACCTCTCAAAGTTCTCCCAGCGGGAAAGCCAATCCCCCGAGAAGCACTACGTCAAGATTCAATGACTAAAGCAAGGGGTTTTCGTTGACAGAGCACTCCTTGGCTAGAGCACACTGATTCGCTGCATGTAGAGATTCCCCTCTTCGCAGTTAAGTCCTTCTCTCATTGGGCAAGCATTAAGCCCCAGCCAACCCGCTGCCTTGGGTAGCATTCACGATCGCAAACCATCTTCATGGTTATTCAGAGCATGACCTCCCGTCCCGTTGACTCCGACTCAGGTTCTTTTTCCAACTACAACAACGGCTATGCCGGTCAGCCTTGGTTGGCGGAAGAGCGCGATGCCTGTGGCGTTGGATTCATTGCTGACCAGAAGGGTCGCAGCAGCCATGATCTGCTGGAGAAGTCCCTGATTGC
>CALLPZ010000328.1 GCA_938015405.1 uncultured Pseudanabaenaceae cyanobacterium | reverse complement strand
TCTCCCGAACCCAGACCAAAGCGACTATGGCTTCGCTGACTTCATGGCAGGCATAGATGCCGTTGTCATGGGCCGCAAGACCTTCGAAGTTGTTGCAAGCTTTGAGCCCTGGAGCTATGACAAGCCTGTCTTTGTGCTAAGCCGCAGCCTTACCTCACTGCCTGCCGCGATTCAACAACACAACGTGGAGTTGATTCAGGGTGAGCCTGAAGCGATCGCCCAACAGCTCCACCAACGCGGCTTCCCACACCTCTACGTCGACGGAGGGCAAACTATCCAAAATTTTCTTGCTTGTGACCTCATCGATGAACTCATCCTGAGCCGTCTTCCAATTCTTCTAGGCGATGGAATTCCTCTATTTGGCAAGCTTGAGGAAAGTCAAAAGTTTCGCCACATCAAAACAGAGCTCTATAACAATAGTCTCGTCAAGAGTCACTACAGGCGAAATCCAAGAGAGACAAATTAGCTATCGCTTGAAAAGCGAGAACCAGTAAATAAAAACTCACTAATATTGAGACCTGATCTAGAATACCTCTAAATAAAAGCCCAACACATTATCGAGCTAATGCGCTGGGCTGCCAGAATTATCAGGTTAGACGAAACAAGCTAAGAAGGAGGAATCACAGGCCAGATCAAGACGAGCTTAATATCACCAGGGAACCGCGGCTAAACCAATCGCCTTCGCATCTGTAGCCCATGCCTTTGCTGCCGAAGCATGGAGAGAGACCACACCCGCTGCATCTGCCGCAGCCATACCAGCAAACTTAGCTGCTGCAGGCGAAGCTGCCGCTGCTAACTCCACGGAACTAAATGATTTGAACGCAGATTGAGTGAACCGTTGAAAGGTAGAAGCAGACATATTTCTGTCCTCTCTAAAGAGTTTTCTCGTTCGCCTCTCGGCTGACTTAAAGTTATCTCAATCGCTTATTAAAGAACTGTTCAAAACAAACAAATCTAGAAATTAATTAGCATCAATTGATAGCGAAAGTATCCACAAAAAATCCCAGTACATTATCACTAATGTACTGGGCTGCAGAACTGTCAGTTTAGACGAAACAAGCTAGGAAGGAGAAGTCACAGGCCAAGTCAGAAAATGCTAAATGTCACCAGGGAACTGCGGCTAAGCCCACCGCTTTCGCATCTGCTACCCAAGCCGTTGCTGCCGCTGCATGATGAGAAGCAACACCCGCTTCTGCCATAGCATCAAACTCAGCCAAAGCCGATGAAGAAGCCGCAGCGGACTCAGCAGAATAAAATTTTCCGGGCGCAGATTGAGTGAACCGTTTAAAGGTAGAAGCAGACATATTTCTGTCCTCTCTAAAGAGTGTTCTTTGTTCGCCTCTCGGCTGATTTGAAGTTAGCCCAGACCTCTATTACAGAACTGTTCAAAATGAACAGAGACTCCATATATTAGATAGGAATAATCCTTGGAGCCATTACCTGAAGGCCATTACAGGATTTTCAAAAATTATCTAATTACCAATATCATCTCCCCATTTGTCATTTATTCAGGACAATCAAGTCCCTCAAATTCTATTTCTGAGCTATAAAAAATTCAGTTATTGTTTTCAATGAACATATCCAATTCAACCGCTCAGCTCCTAGACCAGGTTTCTGGCTGAGTCCAGTCAGAAGATTTACTGAACAGGAGATATTCATCCCAAATATCGAGGAAAACCCAAGAACAAAGCTGTAGCTCACTCCAAGCACGAACCCCACCAGACTTCGCGAGAGAGCCATTATGCAGCTTCGGCCCCTTCCCTTCATCCACGCCAGCCTTGCCGGCCTCATTGTCGCCGCATCGGGCAGTAGCAGCTTGGCGCTAACTGAAGCTGCAGCAGCTGGCTCTCCCTCGGAAAACCCCACAACACTCATCACCCAAAGCAGCGCCACCAACAGCGCTTGCAATCTGGATCACCGCCTGTTGTCTAGAGTTCTCCGCAATTCTGTGTTGGACCGTGCCTACAGCACTCGCTCCGCTATCAACGTCAATAGCACCGCTGCGGGCATGAGCGTTAGCATCAAGGCCCAGATCACAACCCTGACCCAGGCACCGGGCCAATTCCGCTCCCAGATCGTCTTTGAAGATCGAGTCAACGGCAAGCAAAAGGAATACTTGCTCACCTCCAATGGCGAGCAAGCTTGGATTTATGACAAGACGAGCGATCGCTACTCCATGATGAGCAGCGAAGCCTTTGACGATTCTGATGACTCCTTCTACATGGGCCCCATGGCAAATCTAGGCCTTACGATTCAAGGGGACTTCCAGGATATGCAGGAGATGAGTGCCCTCTCAGAAGCAGAGCTAGCCACAGTTCTAGGCGAGATGATGCCTCTCTGCCAAGCTTCACCACTCTTGGTGGAGTCGGAATTCATCAACGGTCAGAGCTACCAATCCTTGGGCTTCGCCGATCCCAAACAGGGCTTCGAAATGCAGGGCCTGATGAACCCCATAACGGGCGAGATCGACTTCTTCACGCTCAGTGGCAGCCAAGATGGAATCGATTTCGAACTCAACGAGCAAATCTTTAATCGAACGGCGATCACAGAGGTTGCAGCAACAACATTTGAGTTTATCCCGCCTGCTACCGCCGAGCAAAGCGAGACCCCCATTTCCATCCGACCGTTTTAGAGCAATGCTTGTATCAGCGTAAGCGTGCTGGCTTGGGATGACCCAATATCAAATTGCCACCCAAGCCTGCTCCTGAGGATTAACTGGGGAACCCGGCATTACACACCCAGCCACTGCGTAGCAACGAGAGGTTCCCCCGGCATTGCCTAATGGGCGTAGGGTTTGCGCTCGCTAATCAAGATGGCCTGACCCCGCTCCACCCAAACTTCTGGTGGCACAGGATGGCTTAGGAAACCCATTGGACTCGCCGCACGGGCATAGGCTCCAGATTGGAAAATCCCCACCAGATCTCCAATAGCAACCTCCGGCAAGGAGATATTCCGAGCCAGAGTATCCAGAGGAGTACAAAGCGGCCCCACTACATCGATCGCATCTTCCACTGGCTGCTCTAACTTATTGAGCACTGCCACAGGATAGTTACGCTTGATCACCTGGCCCAGGTTGCCGGATGCCGCGAGATGATGGTGCATTCCACCATCCAAAATGGCAAACTTCTTACCGCGAGACACCTTAATATCGTTCACGCGAGCAACATACACACCGCAAGGGCCTGCTAAGAAGCGTCCCGGTTCTAGCAAGAACTGGGTATTGGCCAGATATGGATCGCCATCGATCTCTTCCATTAACTGCTGTAGCCCTACACGCAAGCCCTCTAGATCCAGCGAGGTTTCATTGCCAAAATAAGGAATCCCCAAACCACCGCCAAAATCGAGCGTCGAGAGCGGCGTATCCATATACTGGGCAGCATGGTGGGCAATCTCTAGGCCTTTGCGATACTGCGTAATCAGCACCTCATGCTTGAGAACCTGCGTCCCCACAAACAAGTGAATGCCGTGAAACTGAAGATGTGAATCCGCAGCAATTAGATCAAGGGCTTGCTCTAGGTTTTCTTCGTCAATCCCAAATGGCGCAGGCTTGCCTCCCATCTGCATGGCCCCACCTTGGGCCTCACTGGTCGGGTTCACTCGGACTGCCACGTTGGTCTGTTTACCCAGCTCGCGACTAATCCGTCCCAAACGCTCCAATTCAGTCAGTGACTCTGCATGGATTTCACCAATGCCTTGGGAAATAACAGCATGCAGCTCGGCTTCAGTTTTACCCGGTCCCGCAAATAGGATCTGCTCAGGTGGACAACCTGCCTGAATTGCCCGCTCATACTCGCCAATGGAGGCTATTTCCAACCCACAACCCTGGGCCAAAAACAGCTTCATAAAGATAGGATTGGGGTTCGCCTTGACCGAGTAGCAAACGTTAAACCGCTGGGGTAAAGCCTGTCTAAGGTTACTTAACTGAGCTTCGATCGCCTCGGCATTGTAGACAAATAACGGTGTGCCATGGGTTTCCGCAATTGCAGTAATAGGAAGCCCCTGGATTTGTAAAACACCGTTTGAGCGGTCAAAATACTGATCAACTAGCGCTTGAACATGATCCATTAGGCTTCTCCTTCACGACGGCGTAGAGCGGGGTAATTAACTTTGCCACTGGTGCCCTTGGGAAAACTCGTTAGGGCTTCAA
>CALLPZ010000327.1 GCA_938015405.1 uncultured Pseudanabaenaceae cyanobacterium | reverse complement strand
TGGAGTGAGGATGGCGCTGAGTTTCGGCCTGCTGCGGGGCGTCAGATTTCAGGGAATCTGATCAATCTCTCTCAGACGAATGGGTTGGGCGTTTTGAAATGCGATCGCCCTTCGATAGAAGCTGGTGAGCCAATATCAGTGATGATGATTTAAAGGTTTGTGGTGGTTCGGGATTGTGTTAAGCTTATAAGCCTTATCGGGGCGTAGCGCAGCTTGGTAGCGCACCACTTTGGGGTAGTGGGGGTCGTGGGTTCAAATCCCGCCGCTCCGATTCATTACTGCTTACTTAGAAATCCCCATAAGAGAGCCACTGAGATAATTTCTCAGTGGCTCTCTTATTTGTTGAGCTCGAGCCATCCGCTTCCAATCTTCAAGAATGGTCCTCGGAAATTAAAAAGGAGGAGCATGTCAGACATGTCCCTCCTTTTAAGGAGCTATAACTCCTCAACAGCTAGCAAAGCTGTCTATGTCCCACCGACAGACTTATTCAGCAGGAACCTCTACAGGCGTGGAAGATTCAACAGCTTCTGCCGCTCCCCCATCAGGCGCATTAGTTGCATTAGCCATCTGCTGAATCTGGTCCTTGTACTGGTCCGGAGCCAGCGCCATAGCTTGTTCAAACAACGGCTCATAGACACCGTCATCCCTGCCTTCCGTCTTAAAAACAATCGCCTTGGCTAAGACAGGGCGAAAATCCTGGGCGTTCTTCTCTTGTACCTCGTCATACACAGAGACCGCCTCGTCGTAGCGCTTCTGTTCGGTATAAACCTGGCCCAGAATTAGCTGGACAGAAGACTCGTCAATCGTGCCCGGCTTCGCTTCATTGGCCTCTGGGGCCAGCTTAAGTGTGTCCTGGAGAAGGCTCACTGCAGCAGTCGGGCGATTTTCTTGGAGAAGCAAAGCCACTAAACCTTGTAAGGCCTTGAGGTTACCAGGATTGGCTTCAAGCAGGGTGCGGTAGGTTTGAGCTGCCCCCTCGCGATCGCCAGTTTGCTGTTTCACCTGAGCTAGGAGAACCGAATAGTCGCCATTGTCCTGATTCAGCTCAGCAAATTTTTCCAGATGGGGAATAACCGCCTCAATCTCACCCAACTGCAAACGAATGTCCATGAGACTCCGTAAGGCAGTCTGGTTGCCAGGCTCACGCTGAAGCACTAACTCGAACCCTTTTGCCTGTTCCCGTAGGAGCTTCTCCTCATCATTGGAGAGATCCGCCTGCCCATCAGCTTGGGAACCTGCCGGAGAACGCTGAAAGGCATTACCCAGCAACGGCGCAATGGAAAGCCCTAGAAAGGAAATTACGCAAACCACCAAAATTGATTTGATGAGCCAACCGCTACTCCGCTTGTTTGCCACGTCCTTAACCTCTTCAGATGGGGGGTCGATTCCAAACCTCTAGGGTGAGCAAGAGCATTCACCCCGAAGCCTATACACAGTCCATTTCGACTATTGTAATGTGCCTATTCTGGACTAACCTGCGCGTTCGTCAACTGATTTGGGTACTTTGGCGGGTCTAAAGACTAGCCTCCAGACAGATGAGCCATGACATTTTGAACCATGACTGCTTCATAAAAGTGGTCGGCAGCCTCATCACAGTGAGCGTAAGCATTCTGTACCTACATCCCTCCCAGCTATCTCCGTAGATCATGGATAAAGACGTATTTTTTTTACATCTTTATTGAAAACTTTTCGGACGGAGGAGCATTTTTTCTGGATTAGAGAGTTAAGGCTGGGCAAACTTAGGTTAAGGGGGTATAGAGGCCCCTCCCTGGGTTAACCCACCTGAGTGCTACCCTATATCCTGTGTGAGTCGTGCTGATGCGGCTCGACCCGTGGGAACACTTAGTTGTATGAGTCATTCCCGTATTATTGGTCATCTTCCTGTTGCCTCTTAGATAAGGCGTTATCTCCATTTTGCTTGCATAATGTTCTCCATTGGCAGCACTGGAGCCAACTATCCCTTATTGATTTATTTAGCGGTTCACGTAATATCTCCCGGTCCCATGACAGCTAAGACAGCAGCGACAGCAGCCCCTAGCGAAACTTCCAGCGGTGCAGACTCCAACGCAGCGCCATTTCGCCAAGAACCGATTCCGAAGCCCAGTGAACCAATGCAGTTTCGTGCAATTGGTCTGGTGCGAGGCAAGTATCACCCGTCTGAGGATCAAATCACCAAAGGCAGCATCATCACCGAAGATGGTGCCACCTTGGATGCTGTTCTCCTTGGACGCATCATGAGCTTGGTCAAGAAGCACATCAACTTGGAAGACGAGCACCTTTGGGTCGTCTATCCCAGAACGCCGGAGCGCGAATCCAGCCTCCATGTTCAAGTTGTAGGTGTATGGGAGCCCGAGACCCTACAGAAGGAAATTTTCAAAGAAGAAGAGGCTCAGCCGAGTGAGGATGGCCTAGCCCGTCCCATGCGGCCCAAGCCTCCCATCAAGTCCACATCAGACTTGGAAGATGGTTTCTTCTCCGTACGCGGCGAAGTCGTCTATCAGTCCATGGAAAAGGAGAGCGTGGTCGTCAAGATCAAGCAAGCTCCCCGTGCTGATGGCAAGAGCCGCGGCTTTAAGCTCAATCTCAAGGGCAAGCTGGGCCCCAAGGCCGCTCACCATTTTTGGGACTTAAAGGTCGCTCGCAAGGGCGATGAGCTAGTTGTGACTGGTGGTAATTGCATTGGCGCGATTCCCCAGAAGCGCAGCCCCGGTCGTAAGGGGGGCGGTCGTCGTCCTGGTGGCAGTGGCGGTCGTCGTCCCGGCGGTCGTCCCGGTGGCAGCAGCCGTCCTCAACCCCGTGCTGGTAGCAGCGGCGGCGAGCGTCGTGCTCCCGTACCCAAGCCCATGAAGAAGAAGGCAGCGCCAGCTCCGGAAGCTGCGGAATAAACTGTTTGACCGACAGTACTTATTTCAGAATCGATATAACCGCTAACCAGCGCCTTGGGAAGAATTCTTCCTAAGGCGCTTTTTGCTGGACTGCTCCCTCATCTGCCAATCATCTCTCCAGCTCAGGCAGGACCAATTTCATCAACAGCAGCCTCTAGGGCGATCGCCATGTGGGTCCAATGGGTGCCGCCCTGAACAAACACGTTATAGGGCTCCCGCAGGGGGCCATCCGCCGAAAACTCCGACGTGCTGCCATCAATAAACGTCCCTCCAGCCATCACCAGCTGACTGTCATAGCCGGGCTGCTCACCGGGCACGGGCTCCACATAGGCATCAATGGGGGAATGCTGCTGAATCGCCTTGCAAAAAGCAATTAGCTTTTCAGGGCTACCCAAACGAACAGCCTGGATGATGTCCCGCCGCTTTTCAAAGGGGGTCGGGTTAACTTCATAGCCCAGAGCATCAAAGACATGGGAGGTGAGATGGGTACCTTTAATTGCCTCAGCAACCATCTGGGGAGCCAGGAACAGGCCTTGGAACATCACACGGGTCTGGTTAAGGGTTGCTCCCCCTTCACTGCCCACGCCCGGCGCAGTTAGGCGACAGGCGCAAGTTTCAACCAGGTCTGCCCGGCCTGCAATGTACCCCCCCGTAGTGACGATGGTGCCACCCGGATTTTTGATCAAGGAGCCAGCCATGAGATCTGCCCCGACCATGGTGGGTTCACGATCTTCGATGAATTCGCCGTAGCAGTTATCCACAAAGCAAATTACATCGGGGTTCTGGCGCTTGACGCTGGTGATGATGCGTTCGACCTCGTCAATGGAGAGACTGCTGCGCCAGTCATAGCCGCAGGAGCGTTGGATGTGGACTAGGCGGGTGCAATCGCCCACCGCCGTCTCCAATCCCTCCCAATCCATCTCCCCTTGCTTAGTGAGCTCTAGCTGGCGATAGCTCACCCCCCAATCCTTGAGGGAGCCCTGGTGTTCGCCGCGCAGGCCGATGACCTCTTCCAAGGTGTCGTAGGGGGGCCCCACCACGGCCAGCATTTCGTCACCAGGACGCAGAACGCCGTATAGGGCAGTAGAAATTGCATGGGTTCCAGAGACAAATTGCACGCGGGCGATCGCCGCTTCTGCCCCCATTATTTCGGCGAAAACTTGGTCCAGAACCTGCCGCCCTAGGTCATCGTGGCCATAGCCTGTCACACTAGAGAAATGATGGGCTCCCACACGATAATTGCGATAGGCCGTCAAGATACGACGGAGATTGCCCTTGACCTGAGCGTCAATTCCCGAAAAGATTTGTAACAGTGCCTCTTCTGCCTGGCGAATATATTGACCTCCAGAGCTG
>CALLPZ010000326.1 GCA_938015405.1 uncultured Pseudanabaenaceae cyanobacterium | reverse complement strand
TGCCCCAGACCCAGTTCTAGCGGATCTGAACCAGAGCCGAGGCCAAGTAATGGAAATTCTGTACGACTACGCATGGCTGATTCCAGTCCTGCCGCTGTTCGGTGCAATGTTGGTTGGCATTGGACTGTTGTCGTTCAATGATGCGACCAACAAATTGCGTCAAGCTAATGCGGTCGTCATCCTCACCCTCATGGGTGCGGCTGCAACTCTCTCTTTCGCGCTCCTATGGAGCCAAATTCAGGGGCACGACACCTATTTGCGGACCTTCGAATGGGCCGCAGCGGGTGATTTTCACTTGTACATGGGTTACACCGTTGATCATCTAACAACGTTGATGTTGGCAGTGGTGACTTCGGTGGCCATGTTGGTGATGATCTACACCGATGGCTATATGTCCCATGACAAGGGATATGTTCGCTTCTATGCCTATCTCAGCCTATTTAGTGCCTCCATGTTGGGCCTGGTTCTGAGCCCTAACCTGGTTCAGATCTATGTGTTCTGGGAGCTAGTGGGCATGTGTTCCTACTTGCTGATTGGCTTCTGGTACGACCGCAAGGGCGCTGCTGATGCTTGTCAGAAGGCTTTTGTCACGAACCGTGTGGGTGACTTTGGCCTGCTGTTGGGGATGCTAGGCCTCTATTGGGCTACGGGTACCTTCGAGTTTGACCTCATGGGTGAGCGTTTGGAGACGCTCATTTCTTCGGGGGCTCTCAGTGCTGGACTCGCTACGATTTTTGCAATTTTGGTCTTTATGGGACCGATGGCCAAGTCGGCCCAGTTCCCCCTCCATGTCTGGCTGCCGGATGCCATGGAAGGCCCAACTCCTATTTCGGCCTTGATTCATGCGGCAACCATGGTGGCTGCTGGGGTATTCCTCGTCGCTCGCATGTTCCCTGTGTTTGAGCAGCTACCGGCAGTGATGAACTTCATTGCTTGGGTGGGTGCCATCACTGCATTTATTGGCGCAACGATCGCCCTGACTCAAAACGATATCAAGAAGGGCCTGGCCTATTCGACGATGTCTCAGCTGGGTTACATGGTGTTGGCCATGGGCGTTGGTGCTTACACCGCTGGCCTGTTCCACCTCATGACCCACGCGTATTTCAAAGCCATGTTGTTTCTGGGCTCTGGCTCAGTGATCCATGGAATGGAAGAAGTCGTGGGGCACGATGCAGTACTGGCCCAGGACATGCGCTTGATGGGCAACCTGCGCAAGTACATGCCTGCGACATCCCTGACTTTCTTGGTCGGTACCTTGGCAATTTCCGGTATTCCTCCCTTTGCGGGCTTTTGGTCCAAGGATGAAATTCTGGGAGCGACCTTCCAGGCGAATCCTGTGCTGTGGCTAATTGGTTATGCCACAGCGGGCATGACCGCGTTCTACATGTTCCGCATGTACTTCATGACCTTCGAAGGTGACTTCCGAGGGACGGATTCAACCATCAAGGGACAACTCAAGGCAGAAGCTGCTGGCGTCTTTTCCTTTGGCCCAGGGGCAATGCAGAAGCAGGAGCTTGCTGCAACCGCTGACCATGATGGCCACGATGGCGATCACCACCATGCATCGGAGCCCCATGAGTCACCGATCACCATGACTTTGCCGTTGATGGTCCTCGCGGTTCCGGCGGCGTTGATTGGTCTCTTGGGGACCCCCTTCGCGAACAAGTTTGAAGCGTTTATCTTCCCGCCCAATGAGGTCATTGAGGCTGCCCATGAGGTGGACTTGATGGAATTCCTCATCAATGGTGGTAGCTCTGTGGGCATTGGCCTGATTGGGATTACCTTGGCTTCGCTGATGTATCGCACGAAGACCATTGACCCGGCTGCGATCGCAAAGCAGTTCGAACCCCTTTACTGGTTCTCCCGTAATAAGTGGTATTTGGACGACATCAATAACTTCCTGTTTGTTCAGGGCAGCCGTCGCTTGGCGCGTCAGGTTCTGGAAGTGGATTCCAAGGTTGTTGATGGTGTGGTCAATCTGACCGGTTTTGTGACGCTGGTGACCGGTGAAGGCCTCAAATACTTTGAGAATGGCCGAGCCCAGTTCTATGCCTTGATTGTCTTTGGCGCAGTGCTTGGCTTGGTGGTGGTTTTCGGAGTCACTTAAGCTGTCGTCTGGTCGGCCTTTCTCCTGGCTTCGGATTCAGGTGGCCCATTAAATCCAACGCATTGACTTAACAAAGGCCCCCTTCAATCAGAAGGGGGCCTTTGTTGCGTAAGCGCTAAATTAATTTTGCAAGAACCGCCTCTTTGGGAGTCGTCGGAGCGGATAGATAGTGACAGATGGCTGAAATGGCCTTCCGTGCATTCACTCAAAATATCTTTGTTCTGAGAGCAATTCAAAATCCTTTCATGGAAAGGTTTGGGTGATTCTGTAGATGGAGAAACCCATAGGCCCGGAATAAGCTAGATGCATAGCTTGAAACTGCTGACTCCACTGGACCTGAGATTACAGATATGAACGTCGTTCCCCGGACTTTTGTAAGCCCCCGCTCACGCTTTTTGGTGGCGACTTTCACGACCCAGTCTGAGGACTTCGCCTCTCTCATGACTTCTGCAGGATATTCCCAGGAGATGGCTCCGGTCAACGCGAGCGATCGCCCCCAGTCAGATAAGGGTAACGACTCCTCCAGTACAGCCCCCCTGCAAGAGCAGGCAACTCCCTTTGGGGGTGAGACCCTGTCTCAGGATGCTGGCCAACGCCATTGTTTTCGCCTTGACTTGGCTTCTCCCTATGGACATGTTTTGGTTTAGCTGAAAGTTTCTTCATTTCTTCCCCTCAGAATTAACCCCTGGCTTAAAGCTTCGCTGAGGTTGGTATTGGAGTTGTAACGGAGCTCTAGGATTGAGAATGTATCCGTCTGGATTAGGTTGAGTTGGGGGAACTGAGCCCTATCCTGACTGAACTGCGATCGCCCGTCCTTCATCTCCCAAACTTTATGGCAAGTATCACGCTGTCTGGCCCATCGTCGACTTACACCGAGAATGGCTCCGCTGTTACATTGGCGAGTACCTCTGTTTTTGATGGGGCAGGTTTACCGGCGAGCCTGGATGGCTACGAGTTGGTTGTTGCACTGACGAGCAATGCTCTGAATTCAGACTGGTTGACGGTAGATGGTTCTGGTGTGACGCTGGATGGCCGTCGGGTGCTGGTGAGTGGCCAAGAGGTGGCGACTTATCGGGCAGGTACGAGTGGTCAGCCCCTGCGGATTGCCTTGAATAGCAATGCCAATGCGGCAGCGGTGCAAACTGTGCTCCGAGCCCTGCGCTATAACAATTTTTCGGATGACCTAACCACATCGGCAACGCGTCAGGTTTCGGTCACCTTAGGACAAGTTGGGCAGACGCCTACCGTTACTTCAACACCTGTAAGCCTGACGGTCTCTGGGGTTGCAGATGATCCCCGGATCTATCGCACTCAGGTTCTCTACGATGCGAGAACCAGTCTGTTATTGACTGATGCAGATGCTGCCCTCGATGGCCCTTGGTTGGCATATCAGGACTCCACTCAGTTTCTGGGAGGGAGTGCTACCTTAGCTGCCATTCCTGGTGCGACCAAGCTGACCACGGACATTGAAGCTTACGCAGGTGTGAGCAACTATGGGCTGGATGTCAATTTCATTCCTCCGAGTGCTGATCTCAATCTACGGAACAATGCATTTCCGACTCTAGATCGCAATGCGGGCTATGTATTCTCTTTTGTGGCTGCCTTGGAGCAAGAAGCTCGGGGAGCCGGTGCAGATAAGGATCTAGATGGAGTTGACGATCGGGCTGGCTTTAGCGCTTTGCTTTTGAGTGAGGACAAGCGAGGGATCCAGCTAGAGTTTTGGAGCGATCGCGTTTTTGCTCAAAATGATGGCTCTAGCCAAGTAGATCCCGCCATTGAGCCTGATACCAACTCTCCTTCTGACCCCACTCGTACTTTCTTTACTCAAGGTGAGTTTGTTAGTTTTGACACGACTCAGACCTCTCAATATGAAGTGGTCGTTCAAGGAGATAGCTATACCCTCTTTGCAGAAGGTAAGTCTCTACTAACAGGTCCGCTGCGAGATTATTCTGCGTTTCCCAGTCAGACGGTTACCGTTCCTGTCTTGGGGCAACAGATCGTTGTGGATGTGCCTGATCCCTACGATCAGTCTAACTTTCTCTTTCTTGGGGATTTGACCCCCTTGGCCTCTGCCACGGTGAATATTGGCACCGTTTCAGTGAGTACGCCGGACTCAACGCCGGAGGTGACGGTGGCCAATGGCCAGATCCAAAATTTCCAACCTTTTAATATTCAGCTGCCTGATGTTGAAGCAGCGACTACACCCACGACGGTTACGCTGACTGCTAGTAGTGGTCGCTTTACTGCGGTCGGCGATGGCACTGTGGCGGTAGCTTCAACCGCTTTCCCCGATGGCTCCAGTCGGTTGCAGCTCAATGGTACTTTAAGTGCGATCAACACCTATCTCTCTGATCCCGCTGCCAGCTTGGGGTATCAGCCAGTCTCTAATTTCAGTGGCACCATTCCACTAGAGGTGGCATTTGATCAGGCGTTCTCACCGGGTTCCAATGCGGTTTCCAGTGACTTTAACTCTGATGGACAGAGTGATATCTTGCTGCGCAATGCTAGTTCTGGCGACAACCTTGTTCGCTTTATGAATGGGGTGACGACCCTAGAAGATGGTGTGATTGGTCGTCAGATTCCAGACATTAACTGGCGCTTTGACGCATTGGGTGATTTCAATAGCGATCAAAAGGCAGATATTGTCCTACGGAATTACAACGGCTCCGGGCAGATTTTGCTTTGGACCATGGATGGTGCAAACATTATCAACGAGACCTTGTTGGGACGCCTCGTTCCAGATCCCACTTGGGCCGTAGGGGGGACTGGTGATTTCAATGGTGATGGTCAGACCGATATCTTGCTGCGAAATGATTCATCTGACCAAAACTTAGTTTGGTATATGAACGGCACCAGTATTCAATCAGAAGGATTGATTGGTCGATCCATTGGTGATTCTTCCTGGCGCATGAGCGGAACGGGCGATTTTAATGGTGATGGCCAAGCCGACATCATCCTGCGTCACCAAAGTCCTACGGGCCTGGGGCAAAACTTGGTTTGGCTTATGAATGGCTCAGAGATTGCCCAGGAAGTTCTGATTGGTCGTAATGTCGCTGATCCGAATTGGGAGATTGCTGGTTCTACGGACTTCAACTCCGATGGACAAAGCGATGTTCTACTGCGGAACTATAGCACTGGCGATAATCTGGCTTGGCTTATGAATGGGACGAGTATCGCCCAGGAAGTTGCCCTCTTGTCCGTTGCAGATACGCAGTGGCGAGCAGTTGTGTAGGCGATAGGTTTGATTGCTCTCGTTCGTTGCTAGCCACCGGCCTTTTCTTTGGCCGGTGGCTATTTCTTTGGGTCTTTGGCGGAGGCTTTGGGGCTTTGGCGGTGCTCAACCTAACGTCCAAAATGGCCGGACTCTAATCCCCTTGAGTTCCTATTCTGTGGGAGGGCAAGGGGAATGAAAACTGTTTTTTGTCGAGGGTTTTATGCGATGCAGATGATAATTCTTGAAGAAATAGAAATTCTATTTCTCTCTGCCTACATTGGCTTGAATCGAGATTCCGTATAATCTCGGTCAAGCTTTGATTAAGGTGGCGGGATATCCGTATAAATGCTGGAAGATTGCAATGTGAGCCGCAGCAACTCTGATTGCTTGCTCATCTTTTCTTGCTACTCAAACTCTACTATTTGGAGATTTCCCATGGGCGTTGCAATTCCAGCTATCATCGTTATCCTCATGATCTTGACCCGAGGTGTGATGACGGAAGATGCAGATGCTTAAGGCATCTTGTGGTTGAGCATTTTGCTCAACCTTGGTCCTAATTTAGCGAGCCTGGAGCAGAGTTGAAAGACCTAGGGTGACACTTCCGCGATCGCCTCTAGGTCAACTGCTCCCAACTGATAACCTTCCTGAGCATGTTCACCTCGGCAGCGCTTGAGGAAGTTGCAGCGATCGCATTTCCCCTGGCCGAGAGGGACTTGGGGGAAGGCATTCCCCCAGCGATAATTGCCCATCCAATGATTCAGCTGGGTGATAAGCTCTTGGAGCTCTATTGAGATGTTTTCATGTTGAGCTTGGCTGTAGTTAATGCTTAGGGATTCTGGGGCGCTGTCATTTTCTTTACCTCGCACAAACCAATAGGTCATTGAGATTTGCTTGGGCGGGTAGTGGCTCGTTTCCGCCAAGACAAAACAGTAAAGCTTCGTTTGCCAATGCTCTGTGAGAAGTTTGGTTTTGACTGGCTTAGGATAGGTCTTCCAATCCAAAATTTGGGCTTGCTCGGGGTCGCTAATGAGCAAGTCATAGATAGTACTAAAGCTATGTTCTCCAAAGCTGAGACTGCGCAGGTGCTCGCTTTCATATCGAGCCTTGGGATGAGGGGCTAGCAGTTGAGGGTTGGCTTGGTGCAGGGCTTCGAATGCCTGACGCATATTGTCTTGGCCGCCCAGGAGTTTTTCCAGAGGCAGCTCAAGTTGGGCTTGCTGCATGAGCAGGTGGAAGCGATTGCCCCAGTCGAGACTGTTTTGTTGGCTTTCTGCTGGGGGCGGTGCCAGTTGTTCAAGGATGCTGTATTGAAACTTGCGTGGGCAGGTTTCTAGCAGGCTAAGAAGTCCTTGGGAAAGGCGGAGCATTGGGAGCAGTCACTGGGAATTCGTTACAAGGGTAATCGACTGATGGGCCTTTAATGCTGCTGTAGGCTTGGCCCCCTTAATGTGACAACTGAGGCTTGTCTCTGGGAGCGATGGCTAAAAGGCCATGGGGTACAGCAGATACTGGGCAAAGAAGAGAATCCAAATGAACTGATAGAACAGGGTTATGCTGCGCCGCTGTTGCAGGTTAACCCGTTGGCTGAAGAGCCAAAAGAGAGCCAGGGGAATGAACTGGCTGACGAGGAGAAGCGGGAGATTGTTGGGGGATAGGCTGGTACTGGCGATCGCGAGGCCGATGTAGCAAGCGGTGATCACCCAGCGTGCGAGGTTAAAGATTTTCTTGGCCCCAAGTTGGAGGGTGAAGGTGGAGATGTTGTATTGGCGATCGCCCTCCATATCTGGAATGTCTTTGAAGATGGCGATGGCGAAGGTAAACACCAACACAAATAGGGTGAGGGCGATGAGTGAAGTTGGTAAGGCAATTTTTCCTGCGAAGTGCCAGAACAAGCCCAGATTGACTAGCACTCCTCGCACCGTAAAGATGCAGAGCGAAGCCATTAGCGGGTAACGCTTGAGTCGAAAGGGGGGCAAGGAGTAGGCGCTGCCGATGGCAAGGCTGAGAGCAACAGTTGCCAGGAGCCAAGGGCTTTGGGAGAGGGCTAAGACCGCGATCGCGATTGCTGCAATTCCTGTCATGCCGACAATGCTTTGCCCTTGTCGCCGGGAGAACTCCCCTGAAGCGAGGGGCAGATGGGGTTTATTGATGCGATCGATGGCAACATCTGTGAGCTGGTTGAGCCCCACGATATATACATTGCCGCAGAGACAAGCAATCCAAGCCCAGAGAAAGGTGGCAATCTCACTGGAGCCGGATGCCCCAGAACTGGCGAGCAGGAATAGGCTGAGCGTGCTGCAGGTTGTACCAATGATGGTGTGTGGGCGACTGAACTTCCATAGGGCATAGAAGCGACGGCCAGGGCTAAGGGAGAGAAAGGTTGAAGATTGAGCTGTCATCCTGGCAAGCAAAATAGGTGGCAATATGGCCATGATCTATCCGCTGGTCAGATCAGAGGAAGCAGGGCCATGTCGTTAGGCTAGGCCATTGCTTTCAAGCTAGGTGTTACCTCACCTCTAATCTTTGATGGATTGATGTATGACTAGTCATTGATATGCTTTTCGACATCTTTCAATGAAAAACTTCTCATTAACTCGAGCTTAGGTAATCTCTACTTTACAAAATCCACAAAATGACTGACGTCACGGCCATTTTTTGTCAGCGAAGTTACCATGGACGTAACGTTTGCGGAATGCTATCAGGTCAGCCTGTAGCCACTTCTACGGATGTGTAAAGTCGCCGAATCTGGGTTTGAGCCCTATGCGTATCTGAGCAATATTTTTCGGTGAAGGCTAGTTCACATCTGCTGCATCGTTTACAAACTGCATCGCATTGACTTGCAGCGCAGTGCTCAATTGGCACCCTCTATCTGGAGGTTCATCTACTATGCCTACTATCGCGATTTTCGCTATTGCTGCAATTGCTTTGACCTTGACGGCTCCTTCCAAAAAAGCCAAGCCTCAGCCCACAAACGCGCCTCCGCTGCGCGATGATCCTAAGGATCTGCTGGCTCGTGCTTTGGATGCCTACATTAAGGATCAAGAGCAGAAGAAGCCTCTGCTTTGATGGCTTGTCGCTCCGTGATGTGTTCTGGAAATTGTTGTTTTGTTGTTTAGACCAGGCTGCGGAGCTGTTTAAGGCCGTTAATCAATAATTCTCGCTATCTGTGGCGAGATCTGTTCCCCGGAGGTTTTACTTCCGGGGAAATTGTATTTTTAGGGAGCTGTGGCGGGTCTTTCATTGGGAATGGAGGAGGGAGAGCCATTATCGTCAATGGGGCTGAATTTGGAGTTATGAAGAGTGCGTTGGGCTTAGGCAGTAATCTGGGTGACTCGCAGGGGATTTTGCGGCGAGCTTTAGAGCGGTTGGAGGAGATGGATGGCATTACGTTGGAGCGAACCTCCTTGTTCTATGCCACGAAGCCAATCGGGCCGCCTCAACCGGATTATGTTAATGCCTGTGCTGTTGTGGAAACAACGCTGTCGGCAGCAGCATTGCTGGACTGTTTGCAGCTGCTAGAGCAGGAGTTTGACCGGGTACGATTGGAGCGGTGGGGGCCGAGGACGTTGGATTTGGATATTTTGCTGTGGGGCGAGGAGGTTCTTGATTTCCCAGACTTGCAAGTGCCCCATCCGCGTATGGCGGAGCGAGGGTTTGTCTTGGTGCCCTTGGCAGAAATCGTGCCGGATTGGCAGCATCCGGTGTTGGGGAAGGCGATCGCAGATCTCCTTAAAACCGTAGACTGCTCTGGTGTGGAAAAGCTTTAGGGAGCTAGGGGAAATGGCCTCAAACTCAGATGCGCAAGCGATGGATGAGAAACAGCCGAGCGAACGGTTGCAACAGCATCTCAAATATAACGGCAGGAAATATAGCTTTGAGTCCAGCACCCTGAAGTTGCCCAATGGGGTAGAAGCCACCTGTGACTGGATTCAGCATCCTGGTGGGGCCTTGGCGGTGCCGGTGTTGGCGGATGGCCGATTTGTGTTGATTCGCCAGTATCGATTTGCGACAGAAGGCTGGCTGCTGGAATTTCCAGCAGGGACGCTGGAGCCAGGGGAAGATCCGGGGGAGACGGTGAAGCGGGAGCTGGAAGAGGAGGCGGGCTATCGTGGCAATACTTGGCAGAAGCTGAGTGAATTTTTCCTGGCACCGGGCTATTCCGATGAGGTTATTTATCCCTATTTGGCGACGGATTTGGAGAAGCTAGATCTGCCTCCTGCCCAGGATGAGGATGAGCAAATTGAGGTCGTGCTGATGACGGGGGCGGAACTAGAGGCGGAATTGCGCTCGGGGCGGGCGATCGATTCGCGGATTGTGACGGCCTATTGGTTGGCGAAGCCTTATTTAGACCTTTAAAGTGGATGCAGGGATTGGACTTCACCCATGGCAATGCTACTGACTCACCGCTGGACTGTGGAAGACTACCACCGTATTGTGGAAGCTGGGGTACTGGCAGATGCGCGGTGCGAATTGCTGAATGGAGAGATTGTGGATAGGGTTCCAGAAGGCCCTGAACATGCCCAGCGCTGTGAGACTTCGGCGCGATATCTGGAGCGGTGCTTTGGTGAAGGCTGGTGGGCTCGCCAGGGGAAGCCAATTACGTTGGCAGAGTCTGAGCCGGAGCCAGATGTGGCGATTGTGAGGGAGCGGGATTATAGCGATCGTAATCCCGTTGCCGATGAGGTGATTTTGGCCGTGGAGTATGCCTTTTCGAGCCAGGTGAAAGACCAGGGTCTGAAGCGAGATATCTATGCCAGCGCTGGAATTCCCCATTATTTAGTGATTGATTTGAAGCAGAAATCATTGCGCCACTATGCTGAGCCTATGGAGGGAAGCTATCGGATTGAGCAAGACTATACCCAAGGCAGCCTTGAGATAGATGGGCGCAAAATATCGGTGGACAGACTGTTAAGATCATCGCGCTGATCGCTACCGCTCTCCATGACTGACCGCATCCTGTTTTGGCATCGCAAAGACCTCCGGACGGTAGACAATGTGGGACTGGCGGCGGCGCGCGAGCATGGCTCTGGGGTGACGGGTGTGTTTTGCTTAGACCCCGGCATTCTCAAAGCGGATGATGTGGCTCCGGCGCGAGTGAAGTATATGCTGGGCTGCTTGGAAGCCTTGCAGGAAGATTACAAGAAAGCGGGTAGTGAACTGCTGATTTTGCAGGGGCAGCCGGAGCAGAAGTTGCCGGAGCTAGCGGCTGCACTTGAGGTGAAGGTTTGCTACTGGAATCGAGATGTTGAGCCCTATGCCAAGGCTCGGGATAAGTCAGTTTATGAGGCGCTGAAGGAACAGGGCATTGAGGTTCATGCCCGGTGGGACCAACTGCTCCATGCGCCGGGAGAGGTGCGCAGCGGTAAGGGTGACCCCTACACCGTCTATGGTCCATTCAAGAAGAATTGGTTTGGGCAGGCAAAGGCGAAGCCTGTGGAAAGCCTTGCGAATTGCCAGGGACTG
>CALLPZ010000325.1 GCA_938015405.1 uncultured Pseudanabaenaceae cyanobacterium | reverse complement strand
GATTGGGAGCAAGTCCGTTCCGAACTCCACTGCACTTTGGGTAACACCATGAGCCAAAACAAGAATTCTCAGGGCCTAAAACTTGCGTTCGCTGGGGTCATCGCAGCAGCGGTGGCAGCGGGCAGCGGCGTCGCTTGGTGGGGCTCCCAAGCTCCCGATGATGCGGTGCAGTTGCCAGTGGAGCCTGCCATTGAGCAGCCCGTTGCGGGTGAGGCAACACCTTCTAATCCTGTGGCTGATCCCACAGCTCAGCCAGGTGTGGATGAGAGCCCAACCGGGGAGACTCCTGCCGTTGCGAATGATGGGGGGGAAGCTGGGGAAGCTGTTGCTCCTCGCCCGGACAGTAGTGCCTCTGCAGAACGCACGGGTCCCTCTGTTTACTGGATTGGCACTGACGACAATCAAGTGCAGTACGATGCCCAGCGTGTCGCAGTGGCACCCAATGCTGATGGAGAAACCCAGCTACGTCAGGCCATGGATGAACTCCTGGCCGGTAGTGATGCCACTGCCATTCCTCAAGGCACGAAGCTCTTGGGGGCTGAGCTTAAAGGGCAAGATGTTTATGTGGATCTTTCGGGAGAGTTTACCGAAGGCGGGGGGAGCGCTGCCATGGCAGCTCGCTTGGGCCAGGTCATTTACACTGCGACTGCGATCGAGCCTGATGCCCAGGTCTGGATTTCCGTTGAGGGGGAGCCCTTGACAGAGCTAGGTGGCGAAGGCCTGTTGATTGACCAGCCCCTGAACGTCGCTAACTTTGAGCGTGATTTCGACTTCTAGTCTGAGCTGTGACTCAACAGGAAGGACTGCTGAGTCTGGAATCGTAACCACGGCGAGTAACCCTTACAAAGAAAAGAGCGCCTCGACCAATGTCGGGGCGCTCTTTTCTTTGGGATTGAAACGTCCCAAATGGCTTACTCAGCCTGGTGTTAAACCCATGGCCGTTAAAGCTTCAGAGCAACTTCCTCAGCCGCAGCGAGCTTTGGAGCAGCCTTGGGTACCGGTAACTGGGCCACTGATGTTTTCGCCTTCGCCAAGCTGTCACTCAACATGGGCGTATTCTCAACGGAGTCAACGGCTAGGGTAAAGACTGGATTGGAAGCAACGCCCACCACGGTCGTCGCCACCACAGAAATAACCAAGCCCACTTGTAGGGGGCGTAGGCCAGGAGCATCCCAGCTCACCTTGGGGTAGTTCTTCACCGCATCGGACATTTCCTGGGGTTCGCGGACCACCATCATCTTGACCACGCGGATGTAGTAGTAGATGGAGATTACGCTGGTGACCAAACCTACCAGAACCAAGGGATAAAGGCCTGCCTGCCAGCCAGCCCAGAACAAGTAAATCTTGCCGAAGAAGCCAGCCAGTGGCGGAATTCCGCCCAGTGACAGCAGACAAAGGCTGAGGCAAAGCGTAATCAGGGGATCCTTGTGATAGAGGCCTGAGTACTCGTTGATTTGGTCGGTGCCGGTGCGCAAGGAGAAGAGAATTACGCAAGCAAAGCCGCCTAGGTTCATAAACAGGTAAACCAGCAGATAGAAAATCATGCTGGCGTAGCCCGTCTCGGTTCCGGCGATTAGGCCAATCATGACGAAGCCAGCCTGGCCAATGGAAGAGTAGGCCAGTAGACGCTTCATGCTGGTCTGGGCTAGGGCCACCATATTGCCCAGGATCATGCTGAGCATGGCCAGGGCGGTGAAGACGAAGTGCCATTCATCAGCCAGTAGCGGGAAGACCACCACCAGAAGGCGAATTGCGAGGGCAAAACCAGCGGTCTTTGAGCCTACGGAAAGGAATGCGACGACGGGAGTCGGGGAGCCTTCGTAAACGTCTGGGGTCCATTGGTGGAAAGGAACAGCGGAAATTTTGAAGGCAACGCCTGCAATGACGAACACCAGGGCCATGATCAGGCCGAGGGATTGACCGCCTGCCGTCAGGCTTTGGGCGATCGCCGTGAGCTGTGTTTCCCCACCGGAGAGCCCGTACAACAGCGACACGCCGTAGAGGAACAATGCTGAGCTAGAGGCTCCAATGAGCAAATACTTGAGCGCGGCCTCGTTGGAACGGGAGTCCCGCTTCATGTAGCCCGTCAGCAGGTAAGACGAAATACTCAGCGTCTCCAAGGCCACGAAGATCATCACCAGCTCGGTGGCCCCGCAGAGGAACATGCCCCCCAGGGTTGCGGTGAGCAGAATCGTGATGAACTCCCCTAGGGATGTACCGGACCGCTCGACGTAGCGGATCGACATCAAAATGGTGAAAGCCGCTGACAGCAGGACAATGGCTCTAAACACCACACTCAGGGGATCGCCGGTAAAGCTACCCAGAAATGAAGTGGGGGTTGCGATATCCCACTGAAGGCATAAGGCTGCGAGAGAAGCTCCAATGCCACCAATGGCGATGGAAGGCGTAATCGCATTGGCTGCGCGACCGCGGATGATATCCACGATCAGCACGGTAAGCAATGTCAGGATCACGATGCCTTCCGGCAAAATGACCCCCACATTAAGCTGTGAGGCT
The DNA here is from genome assembly GCA_938015405.1 of uncultured Pseudanabaenaceae cyanobacterium. Classification (GTDB taxonomy): domain Bacteria; phylum Cyanobacteriota; class Cyanobacteriia; order PCC-9006; family JAAUQQ01; genus JAAUQQ01. The sequence goes on along the minus strand of CALLPZ010000325.1, from coordinate 4,669 downwards.
AAATTTGCAACATCCATGGAGACGTTTGGAGGTGAGGTGGGAAAACGGGGAAATAGCTAAGCACTCTGTAAAACCAGGCTCCTAGCTCCCCTTGGATGCGAAGAAATCCTAAGCGGTCCACCCTGAATTTTACCGTCTCATCTCAATCTTGCTCAAAATCCCTGATGAAAGGTTGGATGGCCTAGTCATTTCACATCCTGGTCTGACTCGTTATATATAGTGATAGCCTCACCTTGCCGACCTGGGAGCAGCGGTTCATCTTAGAGAGGAGTCGTCGAACAATCCAAATTGTTTGGCCCGGTCAATTCCCGAGACTTCGGACATCTTTAAGGACTGCGTTGCTATGCGATCGCCCCTTGAATTCCAACCGTTGCTTTCTGAGAGACCGAAGCATTGCTAAAAGCTAAAGAGATTAAGTTTTTCTGTTTCCCATTTGGGGATCTTGGGAATCTTGCTCTAAGGTGCAATTAAGCCCGCTTTTCCCGCTTTTTGATGGCATTGGGTTCGCTCAACAACTGGTGCGAACAATCCTCAATCCCGCGCCCGATAAGCATCTCAGTAAACTTTTGACGAAGTAAGATTAGGACCTATGCCCAAGCTGGTCATCGTTGAATCCCCAACCAAAGCCCGCACCATTCGTAATTATTTGCCTTCCGATTATCGGGTTGAGGCATCAATGGGACATGTGCGGGATTTGCCTCAATCGGCCAGCGATATTCCGGCGGATATTAAGGCAAACCATAAGACTTGGGCCTCTTTGGGGGTGAATGTTGAAGATGCTTTTCAGCCGCTCTACATCATTCCTAAGGACAAGAAAAAGATTGTTCGTGAACTCAAAGCTGCGCTGAAAGATGCCGACGAACTCCTACTCGCGACTGACGAAGACCGCGAAGGAGAGAGCATTAGCTGGCACCTGCTTCAGCTGCTTAAGCCGAAGGTCCCCACCAAGCGCATGGTGTTCCATGAGATCACTGAGGAGGCGATCCAGAAATCCCTCAGTAACTGTCGTGACATCAATGAAGAGCTGGTCCATGCCCAGGAAACTCGCCGAATTCTAGACCGATTGGTGGGTTATACCCTGTCGCCGCTGCTGTGGAAGAAAGTGGCGCGAGGGCTTTCTGCTGGCCGCGTGCAGTCCGTGGCAGTGCGCCTGCTGGTGCGTCGCGAGCGAGAGCGTCGTGCCTTCCGCAAGGGCTCCTACTGGGACCTCAAGGCCATGATGGCTTTGGCGGGTCACGAGAAGAACCCATTTGGGGCCAAGTTAACGACCCTGGCTGGAACCAAAGTTGCAACAGGCGCAGATTTTGATGAGAACACCGGCAAGATTGCTGCGGGCCGCAACGTTACGCTGCTGAGCGAAACCGAAGCTCGTGCTCTGCAGGATCGTCTGGCTGGAAAGCCTTGGACCGTGGCAAAGCTGGAGGAGAAACCCAGCACCCGCAAGCCCTCAGCTCCTTTCACCACTTCGACGCTTCAGCAGGAAGCCAACCGCAAGCTGCGTTTGTCGGCGCGGGACACCATGCGCGTGGCTCAAGGCTTGTATGAGCGCGGTTATATCACCTACATGCGTACTGACTCGGTGCATTTGTCTGAGCAGGCGCTGGTCGCTGCTCGGGACTGCGTTGAGCAAAAGTACGGTGCGGACTACCTCAGCCCCCAGCCTCGCCAGTTCAAGACGAAGAGCAAGAATGCCCAGGAAGCCCACGAGGCAATTCGTCCCGCAGGCAGCAGCTTTCGCACACCCCAGGAAACTGGGCTGAACGGCCAAGACCTAGCTCTCTATGACTTGATCTGGAAGCGGACCGTGGCCACCCAAATGGCTGATGCTCGCCAGACCTTGATTAGCGTCAAACTAGAAGTGGAGGATGCGATCTTCCGTTCCAGCGGCAAGCGCATCGACTTCCCCGGTTTCTTCCGCGCCTATGTTGAGGGCACTGATGATCCCAACGCAGCCTTAGAGGATAAGGAAGTGTTGCTGCCCCCGCTCCAGGAAGGTAGCAAGCTTAAGTGTGACGAGCTAGATGCCGTTGGCCACGAAACCCAGCCCCCTGCTCGTTTTACTGAGGCTTCGTTGGTTAAGGCATTGGAGAGCGAGAGCATTGGCCGCCCCAGTACCTATGCCAGCATCATTAGCACGATTATCGATCGCAAATATGCCACCCGCCTAGGCAATGCAATGGCACCCACCTTCACTGCCTTTGCCGTAGTGGGTCTATTGGAGAACCATTTCCCCGAGCTTGTGGACACCAGCTTCACGGCCCGAATGGAGCAAACCCTGGACGATATCTCCATGGGAGATCAGGAATGGTTGCCCTACCTGGAGAAGTTCTACGGCGGTGATGAAGGATTGGCCCAGCAGGTCAAGGTTCGTGAGGATCAAATTGATTCCACCGAAGCTCGCACCATCGACCTGGATGATCTGAGTGCCAAAGTACGCATTGGTAAGTTTGGCGCTTATCTAGAAGCTGAGAAGGACCCCGAGGGCGAAGAAACTGAGCCGACTACGGTCAAGGCTTCCATTCCCCTCGATGTCACGCCTGCTGATTTGAGTGATGAGCAGGTACAAGTGCTGCTGCGCGACAAGCTCGCGGGGCCTAAGGTCTTAGGTATTCATCCCGAGCATGACAAGGAAATTACCTTGCGCACGGGGAGCTATGGCCCCTACGTCCAGCTAGGTGAGCAGGAAGAGGGCAGCAAGAAAAAGCCTAAGCGCTCCTCCCTGCCGAAGGGCGTGGGCATGGATGACGTCACCCTGGAGCTGGCGATCGGACTGTTGAACCTGCCTCGTCTCTTAGGCGAGCACCCTGAAACGGGCAACAAAATTCAGGCGAGCCTGGGTCGCTTTGGCCCCTACATTGTCCACAAGAAGGGCGGCGAAGAAGGTAAGGACGACTATCGTTCCCTCAAGCCTAAAGAGGGTGATGACGTTCTGACAGTGACCATGGATCGAGCTATGGAGCTGTTGGCTCAGCCCAAGCGCGGTCGTGGTAAAAAGGCGGCGAAGAAAGCCTTACGGGAGCTGGGCAATCACCCCGTGGATGAGCAGCCTATCAATATCTACGACGGTCCCTATGGCGCTTACCTCAAGCACAACAAGACCAATGTCTCCGTGCCTGAGGATGAGAAGGTTGAGGAAATTACCTTAGAGAAGGCAATTCACTTAATTGATGAGAAGGCTGGTGGTCCACCGAAGAAAAAGAAGGCAGCGGCTAAGAAGAAAACCGCAGCCAATAAAACAACCGCTAAGAAGACAACCGCTAAGAAAACAACTGCCAAGAAGACCACGACGAAGACGGCAGCAGCTAAGAAGACCACGACTAAGAAAACCGCAACCAAAACGGCTGCAGCGAAGAAGTCCACAACTGCGAAAAAAACGACTGCGAAGAAGGCGACCACCAAGAAAGCTGCTGAGCCAGAAACGGCGACAGCTGATGCGGACAGCTAGCTAATTGGTTTGGATAAGGTCTTCGATGGAGCGCTCTCTAGGCAACTGGGGAGCGCTTTCTGCTGTTATGGACGATCGCTTGCTTTATTAAGTGAACCGATCACTCTAAAATAGAATATTTTGAGCTGGTAGATTTACGTAAACCCTGCCGGGAGTGCTGTAGATACCAGCATCGACATTTTGTGACAGGTGCTCTAAATCCACATGGCCCAGAAAAACGACACGACTGCCCTGGTTCTTGCTCTAGTGGTCACCCTAGGCTTGTTAGGGGGAGGAGCTTGGTTACTGTTTGGACGCTTGGCGGGCGCTGGGCTCCAGTTGGGCAGTGGCCCTGTGAAAAATTCCCAGGCCTTTGCTGCGACTAGTAGCAACAGTTTTAGCGATGTACAGAATGTGCCCACTGGTCTGTTTAACTATGGCGGCAGTACTTCCTGGGCTCCAGTGCGTTTGGCGGTGGATTCTCAACTTCAGGCGGCGCGACCAGAGTTTCGCCTGAGCTACACCAATCCCCAAGGAGGAGAGGCCGCAGGCTCTGGCACGGGGATTCGTATGTTGCTGCGGGGGGAGCTTGCCTTTGCCCAGTCCTCGCGATCGCTCAAGCCTGAAGAACGCAATGCAGCGGAAGGCCTGGGACTCCAGCTAGAGGAAGTTGGCGTGGCCTATGATGGCATTGCCGTAGCAGTGAATCCTTCCCTCGCGGTACCTGGGTTAACTCCAAAACAGCTCGTGGAGATCTATCGGGGCAATATTACAAACTGGAGCCAGGTGAAGGGACCAGACTTGGCAATTCAGCCGTTTTTGCGCATGGATGGTGGGACGACGGAGGTGGTGCTGCAAGGCCAGTCTCCTGGCAACAATGTTCAATTGGTGAATAGTACGACGAAAGGATTGCGATCGCTCCAGCAGGCTCCCGGTGGTGTCTACTTCGCCTCTGCGCCAGAAATTGTGCCCCAGTGCAGCGTTAAGCCTTTGCCCATGGGCAATAGCCAGAAGAATTTGGTGACGCCTTATCAAGAACCGTTTGTTCCTGCGTCGAACTGCCCGGCTCAGCGCAATAAATTAAATGCTGCTGCGTTTCAGGATGGTAGCTATCCACTGACGCGGGCGTTGTTTGTGGTGGTTCAGCAGAATGGTGGGCCGGAGCAGCAGGCTGGAGAGGCCTATGCCAAGTTGCTGTTGACGGATGAAGGGCAGGCGGCTTTGGCGAAGGCGGGCTTTGTGCCG
>CALLPZ010000324.1 GCA_938015405.1 uncultured Pseudanabaenaceae cyanobacterium | reverse complement strand
CCAACAGAATATTGCTCGGTTTAATATCCCGATGAATCACTGGCGGCTGACGCCCATGCAAATACTCCAAAATGCCCAGCAGCTCTTCACCAATCTGCTGGATTTCAGCCTCACTGAAGCTGCGTCCCGCCTCCAGTTGTTCTTGCAGTGATCGGGCCTCAATATAGCTCTGAACCAGCGCAAAGCCCTTCGTCCGTAGCGTCTCCAGATCAAAATAATCGAGATACTTCGGAATCGCCGGATGCTCCAAAGAACGCAACGTTTCCGCCTCTCGCTCAAGCAGCTTCAGATCCTGCCAGGCAAAATCTTCACCAAAGCTCAACAGCTTAATCACCACGCGCTGGCCAGTTTCCCTATCCTCACAAAGCAGCGTTTGCCGCCCGGCTTTCTTGCCTAGGCGTTGAAGGGGTCTGTAGCGCCCGCTCTCAACTAGCGCTGCAGCTAAGCCAGTCCATTCTGAAGAAAATCCAGGCATACACACCTTGATATTACAGAGATTAGCATGGTCTATCTATAATGCTCCACTGCAATATTAATCGCACAAATCAGAAAATTTATTCATTGCTTAGTGAAAGACCAGATCTTGCATGGAGTTCAGGCAAGCTGATGGAGAGCCAAACCAAAGCGACCGATATCACAACCAATTCCCCACCATCACATAGGAGGCCCAATAAAAAGGATGTTTATACAACGGATCATTGATCATTTTTAATTGAGATTGGCGAAGCGCTTGCGCACGGCTCGTCTCTGCCTGCGCTAAGGCCTCATAGAAGTTTTCCATCAGCACAGAAGCCCCCGCATCGTTAACGCTCCAAAGCGTTGCCAAGGCGCTTCTGGCCCCTGCTTGAATTGACAGGCCTGCAAGCCCCAACATGGCATGATGATCCCCCGCAGCAGTTTCACAAGCGCTAAGCACCAACAACTCAATAGCCTGCTGTTGGGAAATACGACGGCTCTGAAACAACTGATCAATCTGCCTGACATTGACCGATTTATCCCAAGCCAGGATGAAAGTTTCCTCGGGGCGGGAGCCAAATTGGCCATGGGTGGCGATATGGACAATCGGAGCTTGGGTTTTGGTGACGCGATCGCGCAAAGCCTTTTGAGTAAAATCCTCATCCACCAAGGTTGTAGTTCCAGCAATGCGCGTCTGAATACTGCGAATTTCTGCTTCTACGAAGGGTAAAGCAGAAAAGCCCTGGCGTGCTTTGCTCAATCCTGCCGCTAAGACCGAAAGTTTTTTGCTTTCCAGAGGAAGAGAGTCAAACAACTCCAGACTAGGGCTCACAGCAACCTGATAGCGCTCAATCAAGAACTGATTGCCATCGTGGAGGGCCGCCATGGGAATGCCTTGAAAAATACCATCGGGGGAAAAAACGAGAGTTTCTATGCCCTCTAGCTCCTGCTCCAACGGGCGAATGATCCAGTCATAAAGCTTCTGGGAGAGGGGCAAGTAACGATTACGGCTACGAACCACCAAGTAGTAGCGCAATGCCTTGACGAGGGACTCAACCTCCGATTGGGCGACAGGGACTGTAAAGTGCTGCACCGATTGGTCTGGCAGATTGAGCAGGATTTCCAAACGATCTGGGAGAACAATGGGATGGATCATCGCAGCAGTGGAGTCTATTTCACCAATGGCGACTGACTGCTGTCCACCATCCGAAGCACAATCAACCCCCAGGAAATTGGAGATTTCCGAGATACGCAGACTACGGATCGCATCCTCAGCTTGGGACAGATAGCTCTGGCTGACAGTCTGCACTTGCCGTAGGATGTCCTCCTGGTTTTCTTCTGTCTTGCCACTCGCTTGGAGCAGCATGTCCACATACCCCCGATAAATAGGTTCAATGTCCTCACGAAATGAAAAGAAGACATCTGGATTGAGGGCTACGAAGTCACCTCGAAGCTCCTCAAGCATCGCCACAGCTGCACCACAATTTTCCAGGGCCAACTCTAGGTGACCCTGCTGCAGCTGGATTTGGCTAATGTTCCATTGCCAACGATAAACAAGTTCCCGCACTGATAGCTGCTGGGCCAGGCGTTGAGCTTCGTTAGAACGTGCGGCAGCTTCATCGAGACGGCCTTGGTCAAGGTAGGCTTCGCCTAGCACTCCCAGGGCATAGGATTCTGTCCGCTGATCTTGAATGCTGCGAGCTTGACTGAGGCTACGATTCAATAAGGCTTCAATGTTTTGCCAGGCGGGGCTCTGGCTCGATGGCTTGCCGAAGGTCTTTCCTAAGGTTCTATTCTTCGTCTTTTGACGAGATTGCTCTAGGTGCCTTAGCATCATCAGCTGTTCTGCAAGATTGATGCGCTGGTGAATGCTGTTGTAGTTAATGGGCAATCGGCTCAAGTCTGTTTCGAGCTGAGGCCAAAGCATTTGAGCCGCTTTTACCTCCTTTTGTTGCACCAGCAAGCTAAGCTTCGCCAACTTTGTTGGGCTAAGGCGTTCAGGCGGGAGGGATAACCCCAGCGTGCGATCGTAGTAGTCCAGGGCCTGCTCGGGCTCACGACTTGCTTGGGCTAGGGCACCCAGATTCATCAAGGCCTGGGCCGTTTCATTCAATTGATTGAGGCGATCGCCCAAGGCAACGGCTTCTTCTAAACGTAGCTTGGCTTGCTGAGTATCTCCAGCCAGACGGAACAATTCTCCCATTTGGGTTAATGCAGCCACCTTGAGGGAGGTCTCTGGCAAAGCCAAGAGCTTGTCTTCTATCTGCTCCATTTGTTGGAGAGCACGGCGATAAAATCCGAGATGACGGAGAGCCTGAATCTGATTGAGTTAGCTACGCATCAAGCCCACTTTATCGGGAACTTGTCCATAGTTTGTTTCAGCTTGCTGCCAGCTGGCTAATGCTGCTTCAGGCTTACCTAGAGATAGCTGTAACTGCCCCTGAGTGTTGAAAGCTTGGGCAGCAATGGCAGGGGACTGGTGTTTGGCCAGAGCAAGGCCGCGGGCGATCGCAGCCTCTGCTTCAGGCCACTGACCCAATGCTTGATAAGCCAGAGATAACTTACTCAGGCTACGGGCTTGACTCGCCCTATCGGAGCGCTGCTGGTATCCCTGAATAGCCTGTTCCCAGAGTTGGGATGCAAACTCATATTCCCCAGCCTTATAAGCAGCTTCACCTCGCAGTTCTGTTTCCTCTAGAGACATGGAAGCAGAGGCAGGTTGCACTAAAGCCTCTTGGGGCTGAGTTGCTTCTGCAGCCCTGGCTAGAAATGGATTGGGCAAGCCTGTCAGACAGAAGCTCAAAAATACGAGTAGGGTAAACCAACGGTAACGAGACGTGAACCAACGCTGCATCGAACGCTGTAGCTGAGAGAAGGTCATGGCGAAAATGGATCAGAGCAAATTGCTGATTTAAGAACGACACCTAGATCTCCAGAGCTCAAACGCTGAGGCTCACCTCAAGCCAAACTGCTGGGTTAGATCATCCTGGTGGGGTGGGTCTGGTCATTGGCAATTAAATTTCTGGTTGAACCAAGGCAAAACACTATTTTTATTCTGGAAGAATGGGCAAATTATCCAGGACTGGACCGTCATCCACTCCTGTCATGAATGGATTGACATCGGTCTTCTTGAGGGATTGATGGAGAGCGCTGAGACCGGGCCAGAAGTGTAATTTTCCCCTGGCTATCCCGTTGCAAAGTCTCCGCCTCAACCCAAGGTTTAATAGGGGAGCTCAATCCTGATGGCAAGACAGGAGAAATATGAGCTGTATCAATCATTCCGAAGTCTGATAGGGTCGCGCTACTCCCTCCCAAACTAGAAGGCATACTGACAATACCGCCACGGCCACTCACCCGAAGACGTCCTGCCGCTGGCCCCGTACATCTACGACGGCGCTCTGAGCCATAAAACTGCAAGCGGATACTTGGCTCATCATCATCGATGTGAAATGTGGAGGCATCGGAGAGAATTATGGATTCCCCCTCCACGCGATCGCCATTTCCATCTGCTTCAGATTCTGAGCCGGGTGTTAGAGTCTCAGTGACAATTGCAGTCAGCGTGTTCCTGAGGGCTGGTAGATTCGAGCCAGGAGGACTCACCACCATGGACACCCGTGGGGCCGGCAATAGTTCGCTATTCCCATTCGTAACAACCTGATTCGCGAGAAGGTCGAACCCTGTAACCTCGGTAGGCAACGAGAGATTATCTAAGGTCCCTTGGCTCAGAAAGACATCATTATCAGCACCAAGACTATTGCTCCGGAACGCACTGGCAGAAACAATAAAATTGCCACCGACACCCGAGGAATCAATCGAAATAGAACTACCATTCTGTAGCTCTACTTCTCCTGGAGTGGTAAACACAACACTGCCCCCTGTATTGGTAGCTTCAGTGAAGAGATCGGTATCGATGAGCGAAATTCCGACGGGAGCCATCATGGACTGAGCCGTCAAGCTAAGATTTCCGGCATGACCCGTTCCCGTACTTGAACTTAGCCGAATTTCGCTTTGATCAAATTGAATCCTGTTCGCTGAGGTAATGTTAATGGAACCACCAGGTTGATCTGTACTGCTCGAGAGCAGGGTTCTGTCAAAAGAGATGTCATTGGCGGAAATTGAGATTTCCCCTGCCCCTCCCGTTGTTGCGTTCGGTGGAAGCTGAGCCTTAATCTCGCTCTGTCTGGTAGCGCTTCCCGAAACGGACAGATCTCCACTCAAAGCTAGCGTTATATCACCTTTGCCCTTGGCTGTTTCAGTCAGGATAAAACTAGCATCACTTAAGACGAAGTTCTTTGCCGTAACATCGATATTCCCTGAATCACCTTTTAGATTATCTCTTCCATTATTTGTCAGAAATGCACCTAGCTGGCTCCCATTACTGATACTCACATCATCCACAAAATTTAGACTTAGGCTCCCCCCACCATCTGGTGTTCGGTGCAAAATCCGACTATTTTCATCCAGCGTTAGGCTACTTCCTGTCACCTGAAGCTCTCCAGCAGGTACAGACGAAGTTTCCGTCATCTCTAGCAGAATGAAGCTACCTGAATTTAGGGCAGTATTACCCGTTGAATTGATAGTCAGATTGGCTGCATTTTGATGAGATCGAGACAAGACAAAACTTTGATCACTAAGCTTCAAGGTTCTTGCAGTGATATTCAAATCACCCACATGACCCAAGCTAGAGACTGTGGCAATTTCGCTTTGATTACTCAGCGTCAACGTTTCATTCAAATGAATATAGATGCTGCCAGCATTGAAATCATTAAACCCACTAATGACCTTGCCAGAATTCATCAAAACTAAGGTATCACCAAAAATTTCAATGCTGCCAGCAGAATTCAAGCCGGATTGTGACTTCGTGAAAAGCTGAGAATTATTTAGTGTGACATTTTCGAAATCTGAAACATTGCTGTAGTCGAACTCAATATTAGCCCCTAATAGACTTAGACCGACAGACTGGTTTGGGCCCACTGATGCGACATTGATCCCTCCAAATGCAGGAATATTAATATCCTCAAAATTGACAACTCCGCCAACAATTGAAAAATCAGATTGAGTTTGAGAAATCTCGATATTATCAAAACCAATTTGACTCTTAAAATTAATTTCTCCCGAAGCATTACCTAGCTG
>CALLPZ010000323.1 GCA_938015405.1 uncultured Pseudanabaenaceae cyanobacterium | reverse complement strand
CTCCCGCACCCATTCATCATTGGTTTCTAGAACCACCAACAGATCGGGTTGCTCCGCTTCTACCAAGCTGTAAAAGCTGTCGTAATCACGATTATCAGTCAGTACATTGCTGACCATGACACGCATGGGGGCACCAGGATTACTCAAGGTGGGCAAGGGCAAATACCAAGGGGCGATCGCCACACCATTCAATCCCAAGCAAAAAAATGCCACCCAAAGCCAGGGCTTGGTTTGCATCAATGCGAGCAGGATAAACGGCACCCAGCTCAAAATGAAATACTGAAAGCGAAAATGGCTCAGCAGCTCAAAGAACAAATGGGCACGACCCAAATAGCTCAAGGCCGACACCAAAGCGATCAACAGCATCAGCGGAATCGCCACACCATTAATCACATTCGAAGCTTGGAATTGTTTGCGCGCCGGAGAAGAAGTCATTGGGACAAATGACACAGAAGTCGCTAACGGTTAAAGCGGAGCAACAAACGCCAGGGGAACGAGGATTCAATTCAGCCCCGAAAGTACTCAGCCTGGGAAGAGAGATGACATGCCATATCCCGACGGTGATATCAGGTCCTAGTCAAGCTTTCATTCCACAGCGAGCAAAAGGATTCCGAAAGAGTCCAGTGAGCACTAGGCAAATTGCGTCACCGCATGAAGGTTATGGCACAACTTTTTCACCAGTGCCAGGTCCTTATCCCCCGGAGAATGTTCCACTCCGCTCGACAGGTCGATCCCCCCCGGCTCCAAGAGGTTAAGAGCCTCCGTGACATTCCCAGGGTTTAGCCCCCCAGCTAACAGCCAAGACACAGCCGGACGGAACTGCCGCAGCATCTCCCAGTCAATCTGATGACCCGTGCCACCCAGTTGGGTGGGGTGGTAAGCATCCAACAACAACGCATCCACCGTTGCAGCAAACGTTTCTGCCAGTGCCAAGTCCGCTGCATCCCTCACCCGCACCGCCTTAATCAGCTCCACTTCGGGTAAAGCTTGTCGTACCTGTTGGGCAAATTCCAGCGATTCATCGCCATGGAGCTGGACGCCTGTGAGCTGACCCACTGCAACGGTCTGTTGAATCGTGGGGAGGTCTGCTTTGGCAAAGACACCGATGCGTTTTGTCTCGGGGGCATGAGTCTTGAGCGTTTGGGCGATCGCCCCAATCGCTTCGGGTTCAATCCAGCGGGGTGATTTACGCACACAGATGAAGCCGAGGGTGCCAATGCCTAAATCCGTAATGGCGATCGCTTGGTCAATCTTCGTAATGCCGCAGATTTTGACGCGTAGGGTGAGAGACATAGGCTTCCAAGGAAATGACGAGATTCAAGGCAGCTTTCCCCCACTCCAAGAGCAAGATGCAAAGAAACAGGCAGTCTGCCAAGGTTTTGCATTAGGCTCCGTTGCTCTTAGAGGAGTAAAGGGTCAAGAAAGAGTTGGTTAGCTTGGCTTGGCAGGCATCTAAAAAATTGGGACACCAAGAAGCAACGGTCCGTAAATCCGCACCTAACCACAGCCAAGTCTGTTCGCTATCGTAGAACAGTAACCAACCCTGGCTCTCAGCTATGCAATCTGGGCTGCGCATCGGCAAAATCTTCGACATTCCCCTCCAGATCCACCCATCCTGGCTCGTTGTCGTTGGCCTCATCACGATCTCCAATAGCTTCGAATGGGAAACGGCCTATCCCCAATGGGGCACCGCCGTCACCTGGAGCGCAGGCCTCGCCTCAGCCCTACTCCTGTTCACTTCGGTCCTACTGCATGAATTAGGCCACAGTCTCACGGCCCGCAGCCAGGGCATTGAGGTCAATTCCATCACCCTCTTCCTCTTTGGTGGCGTTGCTTCAATTGATAAGGAGTCAAAGACACCCGGGCAGGCCTTCCAAGTTGCGATCGCCGGTCCCGCCGTCAGCATTGTCCTTGCCCTACTCCTCATGGGCCTCGTTAAACTCTTTCCCATCGGGACCCCACTCCAGGTCCTCGTTAGTGACCTAGGTCGTATCAACCTGATTCTGGCCCTTTTTAACCTGATTCCCGGTCTTCCCCTGGACGGTGGCCAGATCCTCAAAGCTGCAGTGTGGAAAGCCACAGGCGATCGCTTCAAAGGCGTCCGCTGGGCAGCCCGCACTGGAGCCATCATTGGCTGGGGCGCAATCCTCCTCGCCTTTGCCGGGGTCTTCCTCCTGAACGAACCCGGTCTACTATGGGTTGGTCTGCTGGGCTGGTTTGGTGTGCAAAACGCTCGCAACTACGACCGTGTCACCAGCCTCCAGGAAAGCCTACTCAGCCTCAAAGCTAGCGATGCCATGACTCGGGGCTTTCGCGTTCTGGATGCCAACCTCTCCCTGGAAAGCTTCACCGAAGACTACTTAATTCCCCAACGCTCCCCCGTCTATTTCGCAGCTGCCAATGGTCGTTACTGTGGCCTCGTCAACCCCGACGAAATGCAAAATATCGAGCGCAGTGAATGGCCTTCCCAGCCGGTCAATAGCCTAGTGAAGTCTCTACAGGAGATTGCCACCGTCACCGAAGGCGAAACCCTAGCCGGCATCATCCAACGCATGGAACAGGAAGCCCTGAAATTCATCACGGTCCTCTCCCCTGCCGGAGCCGTCGCAGGCGTGGTGGATCGCGGTGACCTTGTTCAAACCATTGGACAATCGATGGGCTTCCGCTTCCCGAAGGAAGAAATAGATCGGATTAAAACGGAAGGTATTTACCCACCTGGGCTGCAACTTGCAGCGATCGCCGATTCCATCGATTTGTAAGCCATTGGCTTAACTGAATCAAATTTCCCAAGGCGTACAGCGATGTACGCCTTTTTAGTAGCAACTATCCAGGTCGTACCCACCATCCATGCATCGGTTGGGTTCAAGCGCAATCAATTCACCTGATGCTCCGGCACCAGCGCCGCCACCTCAGCCCACTCAGCCTCAGTTAACTGTCGCGCCTCTAATTCCATCCCAAAGCAACCCTGCGCCGCCACTGTCAACGATGCCATAATCTGCTCCACCTCTAATCCCTGAGGAAGCTGCGGCAATGCATCTAGCTTGCCAAACACCTGCTGCAACAAGCCAGCATCCGTCGTCAACCGCATCGAACCATGCTGGAGCACACAACCTGCTTGCCACAGCTGAGCACTCCCAATGAGCTTGGCGCCAGCCTCCGTCACCAAGTCCGCAGCTGTCGCCGTCCCGAAACAATCAGGATTGTGGATATAGCCCCGCCCCGCCTGACCAAATCCCAGCGGCATTCCCAGGTTCTGCCAGCCATCCCTTAAAAATTGGCAGACCTGCTCATAAACCTCTGCCCGATTGCCTTCCAGCCCTGAAGTGATCACAGCATAGGTCAGCTCTCCTTGGTGAAGTACGGCACGGCCTCCGGTGGGTCTGCGGACCAGTTCCAGGGGGTGATTGCCATAGGACAGCGATCGCCACCGTTCCGGCCAGCGCTTTTGGTGATATCCCAAAGAAATTGCCCCAGGCTCCCACTGATAAAACCGCAACACCGACGGCCAAGCCCCTCGCCGATGCTGTTCCAACAGCCAGCGATCTAGGGCCATCTGCATCGCCCCACTCAAAGCCATCGGCGGTAGCAAACACCAGGGCGTGTCATTAGCGCTGCCGGACTCCACCATTTCACCTACCCCTGGGTTGCAACATTCATCCATCACCCACTGAATCCCAAACAGCCTGCAAGCACCATCCCAGCCTAGCTTTCAACACAGTCCCCCCAGCCCATCCAAGCAAAAACCTAGCCACAACCTGGGAAATCTGACCCAAAACAGACAAAGGCGAGGCACAGTGAACTGTGCCTCGCCTAAGCAAATAACTTAAGACCCAAAATCTTAAATCTTCAGCAAGCTGTCCGAATCATCGGCCAAGGTTGCCACAATCGTGATGCTACGAGACACTTCGCCAGCACTTAAGCCAGCCAAGGTGCGACTTGTCACCACCACAATCTTGTCATTGAGCAGCGCAAACCGACCTTCCAGGGTCGTCGTCCAATTTAACTGCATTAGCTTCAGCGCCAGGTCCCCTGCCCCAGAATCAGGCAAGTCACCCACCGCCGACCAAACCGTTAGCGTGTCATCGTCCGTCAGGCCCGTCAGCTGAACAAACACCTCTTCGGCTGAGCCATAGCCGAACTTCCAGAGATATCCATCCTGGGCATGGCCCACCATGGCCGTTCCTTCTTTCTCCAAACTTGAGATAACCGTTTCGATCATCTCAACGTAGGAAGAAGAGCCCTCATCGCTGTCTTGAGCCACAACAGTTGTTGCATCAAGATTTGCACTGTATGCCGTCATGGTGGATGTGCCTAAAAAGGAAGGTGAAACGAGTCTATGCCGTCAGGGAGAGCATTTCCTGCTCAAAAGCATCGCGGCTTTCAAACACCTCAAATGCCTGATCCATGCCACTGAGCTCGAATACCATCTTAATCTGCGCATTGGGAGCGCAAAAATAGAGTTTACGATTCGCTGCACGCACAGACTTAAGTGTCGACACGAGGGCTCCCAAACCAGAGCTATCGATAAAGGTGGTTTCTTCCAAATCGATCAAAACCACGGGCGAGGTGCCTTCAAGGATTTGGTCAACTTTTCCCCGCAGCTCCTCAACGCGCGTGCCGTCGAGAATGCCTGCGGGCCGAATGATGTTGTCTACGATACTCATATCGATATGAAGCTAAAACTACAGGGGTAACTCATAGCTCTCCCGTAGGAGATACAGCTAATACTACCCAGGAAGAATAGGAAGTTCCCGAGAGTATGTGTATTGTTCCGAACAATAAACTCTAAAGCTTCCTTAAAGTTAAAGTGCCCAGATCTATCTAGAAACTGACGAAAGCAAGGCAGAGTCGAAGCAGAGAAAATTGCAGAGCATTCAATGTAGGTAACCCCAGTATCAGCTGGTTTAGAGCGTTATCCAAGCCAAGCTCGATACCGTCCTTAACAAATTAATCTCTCTCAACAATTTAATTGTTCTAAACAATGCACTGCGAGTCTTGCCCTAGAGAATTGCAAAAAACGCATCGTCTAATTCATAACCCAGCATCTGAGTCATTGCTTTGAGACGAGCATTGCCAACGATGCCGCGATCGCCCAACCAGCGATGTAACACAAAGACCTTAGCCATCACCCAAATCTCTAGGGACTCAGGATTGTATTGGATCCCTTCCGTGGGGTGAAACTGATGGGGGATCAACATCGCCACATAACGAGCTAGCTCGCCCCCCTGCCAATCCAGATAAAGCGGAAGCCAAGGATAAGCTGCATCCAAGCGCACAAACCACAGGCGCACTTCCGGAATTTCAGACAGCTCACGGGGATCCGTATCTTCCCGTTGAAAGTCAATTTCAAAGCGCAAGCCGGGCTCTCCGGCAGGGTCCGCCATCAAAGCATCCATCACCTCCAAAGCAGGCGTCAGGTCGAGCTGCTCCAGGGCATTTTGATCAAGAGAAATTACAGCAGCCATGGCCTGGTTGAAGAGAAGGACACCAGGGGCATAGTAGCGATTAAAAACCGGTCTGCAAAGGCCGCAATGAACAAGCAAGTTCAGAGCTCATTCAGCGAAATCTATTCGGAGCAGCCCAGGCGAGCCACTACCACACCGTCCCCTTGCACAAGTTGAGCCAGCAAGACTGGGATGAAGGAACCGACAACTAACGGCTAGACACAGCTACGACAGGCTCAGCCACAACAACTGTTGCCACCTCAACCGTCATGACTTCTGCCTGCTCCCCAGTCCCCCCTTCAAAGGGTGGAGCCACCAACGCACAAGCCTGCCAAGAACCATGCACCGTGACATTCAGTTGTTGGCATTGGCCACCCCGTCGCCCTTCTGGCTGATAAAAACGGCAGTGGCGACAATTTGAGATGGGCGTCGAAAGGTCCTGCATGGCGATGCGGCGGTCTACTGGCCCATGAAAAATCTGCATTCCCATAATGGCCAAGCAAGCGATCTGGGATCATGTCGGTCGCAGCAATCCAACGGCTTAGCACCTTTAGATTTCACAGCATTGAAGTTAACAAATTAGCTTTAGACTTTCTTAGCTATTGCTTTAGATTAAG
>CALLPZ010000322.1 GCA_938015405.1 uncultured Pseudanabaenaceae cyanobacterium | reverse complement strand
GGCGATGCAAACCGCTGGCCAGAAATTGCCAAGCTCAACAACATCAATAGCCCCAGCGACTTACGCGTGGGCATGGTCCTTCAGCTACCGGCCTTAGCGGGTGGAACTCCCCTCCCTCCACCACCGACGCTGCCTCCCAGTAATCCAACTGGTAATCCACCTGGGCAACCCGGCGAGACACCGACAAACCCAGAAGATTCTGGGAATAGCGGAAGCAACGCAGAACTTCCCACAGGTCCTAGCACCTATACCGTTCAACCCGGTGACAGTCTCTACTCCATTGCCGAGAAACGACTAGGCGATCGCGCACGCTGGTCCGAGATTGGCCGCCTCAATAGCCTGCCCGACCCCAGTAAGCTCCGCGTCGGCAGCACTTTGCTGATTCCTGGCCGCGACGGTGACCCCGGCCCCCAACCCGTCGCGCCAGCCCTTAGCGAGGACCAAGGCAAGGCTTCTAGCAAGCTTCAACCCGTCAAATTCACGACTCGTCAGGACAACGTTTTTGCCCAATGGGTGAAGAACAGTGGAGGCCAAGACAGCAACGAAGACCGAGTCGGTGTGCTCTTCCAAAAGGGCCTGTACCGTCGCGGTGATGAATATCCCCGCTCGTTTATCGTCAATGCGAGCGGTCTCTTGCGCCGTCTGCGCCTCAGCGACTCTGAGATGAATGCCATTGCAGCCATTGCCGACAACGAAGGTTATTTGGATGCAGTCAACACCTGGGACAGCCAATACCTCAGCTTTGGCCTTTTCCAATGGACTGCTGGTAGCGTCGAACGACCCGGCGAACTGGCTGCACTGCTCACTCGCCTTCAGCAGAACTACCCCGACGAATTCCAACATTACTTCGGTCAGTTTGGCCTCGGCGTCGAAGAGAGTGACGGTGTGCGAGGCTGGCTCAGCCTCTATGGCAGCCGTCTCGAAAGCGAATACCAAAAGAGCATTCTACGTCAGCCGATTTGGGCTTATCGGTTTGCGCTGGCAGGTCGGGACGCGGCAATTAAGTCTACGGAAGTCCTCCATGCCGTGGACCGTATTGATCGCTTTTATTTTATTCGTCACAACAGCTTGGATGGCTATAGCCTCGCTGACCTGATTCAGTCGGAGTTTGGCGTCACTTTAATGCTGGACAATCACGTCAACCGCCCGGCCTATGTGGTTCCAGGCCTTGCCCAAGCGATGCAAGAGCTGGGTATCTCTCCTGCTACCTTGGCCAGTGGTTCAACTGAAACTGAGCTACGGGTGATTGAGCGTTACCTCACGGTGCGTCAGACCTTTGGTAGTAACCCTATGACCCATGCGAAGACCCGGGGCGATCGCATTAGCCGCCAGGTGCGTGAAGGTAGGCTGTCGCAGGAGCGCGGGTCGTTTGTGTCGAATAAGAATCAGCGGGTGGGGTAGAGGCAAGAGGACCCACCCCTAGCCCCTCCAAGGAGGGGAATTTGAGATAAGAAACAAAATAAATGCCCCTCCTAGCCTCCACCTTTCGAAGGTGGAGGAACGTTTGCATATTTTGCATTCGGTTTCGCTCCCATAGCGAGCCATCAAGTTGTGTCGGGAATAAAGGCCTTCCAAGGCAAAGCCAACTTCTTCGCCCAACAACCACCAAATACTCGTCACTATTGCTTGCATCTTGCGCCTCCAATCAGGAAACCAGCCCAAAATTCAGCCAAATCAAAGTTGATATTTATTCAGCAATCGTCCTGGTACGCGAGCAGAAACAAAGGATAAATTGCTACATTGACTCGTATCTTCCCTGTGTTGAGAGTTCTATCGTTGAAACTCCGCCGAGCCGAGCTCCAGATGACACCAAAAGTGACATAGCAATCGCCCAATGCTCCCTGGGCAAGCTAGACCCAAAGCATTTTGGTTTCATCACAGATTAGTGCCCTACTGCTCTACATCTCCCCATGAAACCCACCATCGAGTCAGCAACTGCAACTCTTCCAGGGAAACAAATGGCACCTCAGCAACGTAGCTCAGGTCAACCTCAACCGCAGCCAAACCGGCGGACACCATTTCGGCCATGGCAGCTCTTCAAACAGCTGATCCATCAACAAACCATCCTCCTCCTCGCCATACTCTTCATCGCAGGCGTCGGCGGCACTCTCTTCAGCATGGCTCGGCTTTCCAATAACCTCATGGAAACCCAAGCCCTCGAAAGCTCCCGCCTCTACGCCAACGCCATGCGAGAAGCGCGATCGCTCTACGGAACCGAAGCCGTCAGCCGCCTCCGCAACATCGAAGACATCCAAATAACCCCCGACTACGCCACCCAAACCGAAGGCTCCATCCCAGTTCCCGCGACCTACCTGATCGAACTGGGCCACCACCTCAGCAACGACACCCCCGGCATGTCCGTCCGCCTCTTCAGCGATTACCCCTTCCCAAACCGCAAAGAAGAAGGTGGCCCTAAGAACGACTTTGAAGAACAAGCCCTCCAAACCCTTCGCCAACGCCCCAACGAGCCCTTCTTCAAATTCACCACCGTCCAAGGACGCCCCTCTCTACGCTACGCCGAAGCTGACGTCATGAAGTCCAGCTGCGTAAGCTGCCATAACACCCTCCCCAACAGCCCCAAAAAGGACTGGAAAGTCGGCGACGTTCGCGGTGTCTTGGAAATCACAACGCCCCTGGACACCTACATTAGCCAAACCCGCAAAGGCCTCAGCGGCCTAACAGCACTCCTCATCACCATGGCCGTCCTGGCCCTCTCCGGCATCGCCGTTGTCATTGGCCGCCTGCGTAACCTCTCCACCGAGCTTGAGCAACAGGTCACCCTGCGAACCAGCGAACTACGCCAAACCAACCAATACCTCTCCGTCGAAAAGCGTCGCTCCGAGCACCTCCTGCTCAACATCCTGCCCTCTCCCATTGCAGCCCGCCTTAGACAGGGCAACAAGCCCATCGCCGATGGCTTTGCCTCCACCACGGTCCTCTTCGCCGATCTCGTCAACTTCACCCAGCTCTCGGAGCAACTCGCCCCTCGCGAACTCGTCGCCCTGCTCAACGAAATCTTCTCCCGATTTGATCGACTCACCGAGCAGTACGGCCTGGAGAAAATCAAAACCATCGGCGATGCCTACATGGTGGTGGGTGGCCTGCCCCAGCCCAGTCAAGATCATGCCCGGGCGATCGCCGAAATGGCCCTCGCCATGCGCACCGAGATGGATCTGTTCAATAAGCAGCGTGGCCTCCACTGCCAAATCCGCATCGGCATCAACACTGGCCCCGTCGTCGCAGGCGTCATCGGCACCAAAAAATTCATCTACGACCTCTGGGGCGACACCGTCAACGTCGCCAGCCGCATGGAATCCCACGGTATCGTCGGCGAAATCCAAGTGACCGAATCCACCTACGCCTGTCTGCGCGGCCAATACGACTTCCAAGCTCGCGGCCCCATCGAGATCAAGGGCAAAGGCGAGCTGCGAGTCTTCCTACTCAAAGGGTACAAAGCAGCCCAGCGAAACCTCACTCCCGCCCAGGTGCGGTAAAGGTCTAACAACAAAAAGCGGGGACAAGCCAACGCTCATCCCCGCCCAATCCAACAACCTGCCTAAGCCTTAGTCCAACTGCTCAGCAGACCAAGCACTCATTGCTGGCACCCGAGAATCCTGCGGCGCCTCCTCATCCTCATAGCCCCGCTTCTCAGGAATCTCCGCATGCTTAGCCACAATCGCCCGGAAGTCATCTCCCTCCATCACTTCCTGCTCAATCAACATATCCACCAGCACATCAATCAACTCGCGATGCTCTGACAGCATGCGATAGGCATCATCCTGGGCCTTCATCGCATAGGCTCTAACCTCTTGGTCGATCTTCACCCGCATCTCTTCAGAGTGGTCTGGACGACCCATGAGGTCCTCATCACTAATACCCTGGGCACCCTCAATCGCCAATTGTCCCAAACTGGACATGCCGTACTGGGTAATCATCTGACGCGCCATATTCGTCACACCACGAATGTCGGAGCTTGCACCCGGCGTCACTTCATCAGGACCAAACACCAAGTGCTCTGCAGCCCGACCGCCCATATAAACAATCATCAGAGCCTCAAGCCAGGCTCGGGAATACATCCCACTATCCAGGTTCTCCTCGTTAGGCACTGCCTGGGAAAAACCGCCCACGCCGCCAGAACGGGGAATAATCGTCACCTTATTCAGCTTGTCCGCATCCTTCAGCAAGGTCTGGAGCAAGGCATGGCCAACCTCGTGGTAAGCAAGCAGTCGCTTCTTCTTACTGTCTAGCAGCGGCTTCAGTTTCAAACCAATGGTGAGCCGGTCAATGGCATCTTCAACCTCCAGCATGGTCATCGCCTCTTTGCGGCGACGAGCTGTGAGGATTGCGGCCTCGTTGAGCAAGTTGGCCAAATCCGCACCGGAGAACCCTGGCGTACGGCGGGCGATCGCCTCCATAGAGACGTCGTCTTCGATTTTCTTACTCTTCGCATGGACGGTCAAAATGCCCTGACGGCCCTGACGAGTCGGCAAGTCCACCATCACCTGACGGTCAAAACGACCGGGACGCAGCAAGGCCGGATCTAGGACATCGGGACGGTTCGTGGCCGCAATGATAATGATGCCGGAGTTGTCTTCAAAACCATCCATCTCTGTCAGCAACTGGTTAAGCGTCTGCTCTCGCTCATCGTTGCCACCGCCCATGCCCGTGCCACGCTTACGACCCACCGCATCGATCTCATCGATAAAGATCAAGCAA
Organism: uncultured Pseudanabaenaceae cyanobacterium; assembly: GCA_938015405.1. Lineage (GTDB taxonomy): Bacteria > Cyanobacteriota > Cyanobacteriia > PCC-9006 > JAAUQQ01 > JAAUQQ01. The sequence goes on along the minus strand of CALLPZ010000322.1, from coordinate 425 downwards.
GGGCGATTATCCTTGGCCTTCTTGAACAGATCGCGAACGCGGGAGGCACCCACACCCACAAACATCTCCACAAACTCCGAACCGGACATGCTGAAGAAGGGAACACCTGCTTCACCCGCGATCGCCTTTGCCAGGAGGGTCTTACCCGTACCCGGCGGTCCCACCAGCAACATTCCCTTAGGAATCTTGGCACCAATGGAAGTGAACTTCTCGGGCTGCTTGAGGAAGGCCACCACCTCTTGCAGCTCTTCCTTGGCTTCTTCAACCCCCGCCACATCCTCAAACATGACGCCCGTCTTGGCCTCCATTTGGAAGCGCGCACGGGACTTACCAAAGCTCATGGCTTGGTTGGCAACTCCAGCGGAGCGACGAATAATCAGCATGACGCCGATGATAATCACAAGGAAAATCAACAGATTCCCCAG
>CALLPZ010000321.1 GCA_938015405.1 uncultured Pseudanabaenaceae cyanobacterium | reverse complement strand
GTATTTCGGTGAAACGGATGAGACCGTGAATCAACGTTTGCGTGCAGCGCAAGCTGCCGGTCTAACGCCAATCCTCTGCGTGGGTGAAAGCAAGCAGCAACGTGATGCAGGCGAAACGGAAAATGTGATTTTTGCCCAGCTCAAAAATGGATTGGTTGGTGTGGACCAGTCCAACTTGATCATTGCCTATGAGCCGATTTGGGCCATTGGGACAGGCCTGACCTGTGCTAGCGACGAAGCTAACCGAGTGATTGGTTTAATTCGTGGCAAGTTGAGCAATGCCGATGTGCCTATTCAGTATGGCGGTTCAGTCAAGCCAGGTAATGTGGATGAAATTATGGCTCAGCCTGAGATTGATGGAGCCCTAGTAGGTGGTGCAAGCTTGGAGCCAGAGAGCTTTGCCCGACTGGTGAACTTCCAGTAACTTCAACTTTGCTCTGTTAACGTTAAATCAACTGAGTCAACTTAACTTTGTAGAAATCCGACTTCTCTGAGAAGTCGGATTTCTGGTTCATAGATGTTGGATGCTGGCGATTAACCCCTTCGTCTTTCGTTCATTTGCACGGACTTGCCATGGCTGCTACCCCACAACAACCCACTGAGACCTCTGATTTCAATTGGGGCGCGCGCACTTACCTCATGGGCGTTATCAATGTAACCCCAGATAGTTTTAGTGATGGGGGTCAGTTCAATAGCGTCGATGCTGCGGTGGCCCAGGCTCGACGGATGGTCAAGGCTGGGGTAGATATTCTGGATATTGGCGGTCAATCGACCCGGCCTGGAGCAGCACAGATCTCCCTAGAGGAGGAGCTGGAGCGCACAGTTCCGGTTATTGAGGCTATATGCCGCAATGTGAGGGGGCGTATTACCCTTTCTATTGATACGACGCGGGTGGCAGTGGCGCGGGCGGCGATCGCAGCCGGTGCAGACTGGCTCAACGATATTTCCGGCGGCACCTACGAGCCTGAAATGCTCAGCCTTCCTGCCGAACTCAATGCCCCCATCGTGCTTATGCACCTGCGAGGGACACCAGAAACGATGCAGTCCATGACCGATTATGACGACCTGATGGGAGAGATGGCGGTGGGGCTCAAGGAGCAAGCAGCAAAGGCGATCGCCGCTGGAGCTATCCCAGAGCAAATCATCCTTGACCCCGGCATTGGCTTTGCAAAGACCTACGAACAGAACATCAAGATTTTGCAGCAGCTTCCGAAGTTGAGGGCGCTGGGCTATCCGTTATTAGTAGGACCATCGCGTAAGAGTTTTATTGGTAAGGTCTTGGACCAGCCAGACCCGAAGCTACGGGTCTGGGGGACGGCGGCGGCCTGTTGTGGGGCGATCGCAGGTGGTGCGGATATTTTGCGAGTTCACGATGTCGCCGAAATGCATGACGTTTGCCGCGTAGCGGATGCAATTTGGCGTTAAGGTGTTTGGCATCACTTGGCATCACCAACAGTTCAAACCCCATGGCCTGGCGTCAAAACATTCAACAACTGCAACGCAATCCCTTGGCTCGCATTGGCGCGGCGATTTTGATTGCGTTCTACACTGCGGTGATTTTCGCTGGATTTGTTGGCCCCTACGACCCCTATGAATCCCAGCCCAATGGTTCGCTATTGCCGCCGACTCCTATTTATGTTCGCGATGCTGGAGGGGATTGGATTGGCCCCCATGTTTATCCCACGACTCAGGGACCGGTTGATCTAGAAACCGGCGATCGCCCGCTCCTTGTAGATCGCAGCCAACCCTCTCCCATCCGCCTCTTTGTCAAAGGGCCTGAATATAAATTCTGGGGGGTGATTCCTACGGACCGCCACCTGTTTGGTACGACTGGCCCAGCTCGTTTCAATCTTCTGGGGACTGATGATCAGGCCCGGGACCAGCTCAGTCGTTTGCTCTACGGCGGTCGCGTCAGCTTGTTTATTGGCCTGGTTGGTGTGGCAGTGTCTTTCCCACTGGGCTTGCTGGTGGGTGGTATTTCGGGCTATTTCGGAGGCTGGATTGATGCAGTACTGATGCGCTTTGCTGAGGTGTTGATGACGATTCCTAGCCTTTATCTCTTGGTTGCCTTAGCCGCAGTCTTACCTGCGGGACTCAGCAGTGCCCAACGCTTTCTGCTGATTGTGATGATTGTCTCGTTAATTAGCTGGGCGGGCCTGGCACGTGTGATTCGAGGACAAGTTTTGTCGATTAAGCAGCGCACCTTTGTCCAAGCGGCCAAAGCGATGGGGGCGGGGAACTTGAGCATTATCTTTCGCCATGTGTTGCCCCAGACTGCGACCTACATCATCACGGCTGCGACACTCACGATTCCTAGCTTTATCGTGACGGAGTCGATTCTTAGCATTGTGGGATTAGGCATTCAACAGCCTGACCCGTCCTGGGGCAACATGCTTTCGGTGGCGAGTAACCCATCGATTATCGTGTTGCAGCCTTGGCTGATTTGGCCTCCAGCGGTGCTGATTGTCTTGACGGTATTGGCTTTCAATTTGTTGGGAGATGGCTTGCGTGATGTGCTGGACCCACGCAATTCTGAGACTTCTGCATAGCTCTGTCTCTGTTCGAACTCAAGCCAGACTGCAATGGTGTTTTGACTCCTGGGGCTCTATCAACTGTCTTGCTATCGTGAGCTTTCCTATTTTCTCGGTCATTACTCTGGTCTTTGGTTTTTCAAAGGAGTTGGGGGCTTGTGGGTTGAGTCTCTGGTGTGTGATGCCTTCAGCGCTCTGGCGGTGGTTATCAAACTAGGAATCTTTGCAAAATAAAACTAATCGCTGTGCTTTGTTCAGCCATGTAAATGCTTCGCTGATCTTTTAGCCCCTGCCTAAGAGTGACTGCTGTTGGAAGGTAATGCGCTATTTGAAGGGATCTGGGTTGAGACAACCCACGGAGTAGGATCGATAAGGTGGATTTTTTCGTCTTGGGCTTGCTCAATCAATCTCCTGGACAGTCTTGCTTGTGCTTCTTCCAATGTTTTGTGAATTGTCATGTCCTTAGATTCACCCCTGATGGAACCCCAGGTGGTGGATGCGATTGATCGTGAACCCCTCACCGTGGGACTGGATACCTCTGTTCGTCAGGTGATCGAGCTGATGAGTCAGCGGCGGGGACAGTCCTGTTCGCTACAGGAGGTGCCAGATGCCGCACGGCGTACCCAAGGGTGCTCAAGCTGTGTTTTGGTGATGGATGGTGATGATGTTGAAGGGATCATCACGGAACGAGATATGGTTCGCCTGGCTGCAAGGCAATTGGATTCTTCCCAAACCTCCGTTGCTGAGGTGATGGCGAGTCCAGTTATTGCGTTGCCCCAGAGGGATCTGAAAGATGTCTTTTCTGCGCTGTTCTTGTTTCGCCGCTATCGCATTCGCCATCTGGTGATCATGGATGGCGATCGCCATCTCGTTGGGGTTGTCTCCCAGAGCAGTCTTCGCGAGATCGTACGCCCGGCCAACTTGCTGAAGATGCGTCGTGTTGCTGATGTGATGACGACTCCAGTTATCTATGCCTTTGAGTCGGCTCCAGTGCTAGAGCTTGCCCAGCAAATGGCGGAAAATCGAGTGAGCTGCATCGTTATTATTGAAGAAGATCCAGGCCTAGACCTACGCAATGTGGGGTTGATTCCCGTGGGCATCGTTACCGAGCGCGACCTGGTTCAGTTCCAAGCTTTGGAGCTCGATCTGGTCAGCCTTCGGGCAAAGGATGTAATGAGTGCCCCCTTATTTTTGCTGAATCCCAAGGATTCATTGCTGACGGCCTACGAAGAAATGCAGCAGCGGCGAGTGCGTCGCTTGGTGGTGTCTTGGGATTGGGGCAAAGGTCTTGGCATTGTCACTCAGACCAGCCTGTTACGAATATTCGATCCCATGGAAATGTACGGTGTCATCGAATCACTCCAAGACACCGTCAAATCCCTAGAAGCCGAAGTTAAACTCCTCCGCAAGGCGAAGGAATAGACTCATCGATTTAACCCATTAAGACCTGGGCGGCTGCAGAAACGCCTGCTCCAGGTGCAAAGCTGTCTTGGCCCATGCTGCGCACTACAGCTTCAATCGCTGCGGTTGCCGTCAGCACATCGCGATCGTCCATGAAGCCTAAATGGCCAATGCGGAAGATTTTGCCCTTGAGGTGATCTTGACCACCCGCTAGGGACATATCAAAGCGGCTTTGGCACTGCTTGATGACTTGGACCGCATTGGCTTTGTCGGTGCCCATAACTGCGGTGGCAGCGGTGCTGGCCACGTCATCTGCGGCCAGGAGGGGCATATCCATGGCGCGCATGGCAGCACGAGTTGCATCCCGCAGCCGAGTATGGCGAGCAAAGATGCTTTCTAGGCCTTCCTTGCGCATCATCTGGAGAGATGCCTGAAGTGCGAAGTAGAGATTGACCGGTGGGGTGAAGGGGGTCAAGTCCTTGGCTGCGTTCTTGCTATAAGCCTTGAGGTCAAAATAGAACTTGGGCAGGGTGGCGCTTTCGTAGGCAGCCCAAGCCTTGTCGCTGACGGAAATAATGCCGAGGCCAGGGGGCATCATGTAGCCCTTCTGGGAACCGGAGCAGACGACATCCAGGCCCCATTCATCCACTGGAACGCTGGCAGCGCCCATGCTGGTGACAGCATCAACGATCATTAAGGCCCCGTGGGCTTTGACGTAGCCCGCGATGGTTTGCAGGTCGTTGGTCACGCCTGCGGAGGTTTCGCTGTGGGTCACGATGACAGCTTTGATTTCTTTACCGCTGTCAGCATCTAGCTTGGCTTTAAATTCTGCGGGGTCTAAAGGTTTACCCCAGTCGGCCGTGATTTCATCGACTTCGAGGCCGAAGGCTCGGGAGACTTTGACCCAGCGATCGCCGAACTTGCCGTTGCTCCCCGCAATGACGCGATCGCCTGCACTGAGGAAGTTGATAATCCCGGCTTCCATGGCTCCCGTACCACTGGCAGCCACCACCAAAACATCACTTTGGGTTTGGTGGAGCCACTTAAGGTTTTCGGTCACATCCTTGGCGATGGCGCTGAATGCTGCAGTCCGGTGCCCAATTGTGTGTTTTGCCATTGCCAAGAGCACCTGCTCCGGCACCGGGGTTGGACCCGGAATCATCAACATCAGCTTGTCGTCCATGCCTCGCCGTACCCTAAAATTCATGCGTGAAACCGCTTGGGAGAGGTCCGTGATGGGAATTCATGGACCAGCGGTTGAGTCTTCTAGATTACGGTTTTTCCGCCCGCCATCAAGGGAAGGTAATAAAAAATTTGCGAGAAACTGGTGCTAGTGATGGGGATCAAGCTGCAATGATGCAATCGTCGCCAATAACGCCAAGAGCTGGCTTTACATTGCCGGTGTTTGCCTGCGCGGGGGCGATCGCCGCCCTACGTCACCTGCTAAACAATCCGCTACCGAATCCAGAGTTGGATTCACAACCAGTTGCGGAACAGTTTGCAAAGACAGAAGTGATGAGTGAAGCCATCACTTCTGTCACGCTCAACCTGGTTGAACCTGCAGAGTCAGCCACTGTCGCCATTGAGCAATTAGCCTTGCTCTCAGCCACAAGTGCCTTGGCTATTACTCGCAGCGAGCCCGGTGATAACCTCGACCTGACTCGCCATACGCCTATTTGGTCCCAGGTGGAACTGAACCCTGCGGCTCAGACCGAGCAGCTTGTGATTGTCGGAGGTGAAGGCGTTGGTAAGCAGCTTCAGCGAGAAGGGCAGGCTGCAATTTATAGCTATGCTCAGCGTTTGTTGCGGGAGAATCTCTTGTCATTGCTTCCCTCTGGCATGACTTTGAAGTTGACCATCACCTTGCCCGAAGGTCGGGCGCTGGCCCTGAGGACCTCCAACGCAGCCTTTGGAGTGGTGGATGGTTTGTCATTGCTGGGTACCAGTGGCATTGCTCAGCCTCTCAGTGCGCCGGGGCAACTGGAAGAATACCGTCAACAGTTGCGGGCCAAAGCTGCGGAGTTCGATAGCCTCGTCTTTTGCATCGGAGAGAATGGCTTGGCCCTCGCTCCGATGCTTGGGCTTGCTCCGGAGCGCCTGGTTAAGACTGCCAATTGGTTGGGACCGCTACTGGTCGAGGCCGGTTTGTTGGGGGTTAAGCAAATTCTTCTCTTGGGCTACCACGGCAAGTTGATCAAGCTGGCAGCGGGCATTTTCCACACCCATCACCATGTCGCTGATGGGCGAATGGAAACTTTGTGTGCGATCGCGGCCTCTCAAAGCCTTCCCCACGAACTGCTTCAGCGGCTGTTGGATAGCCCCACCGTAGAGGCAGGGTTAGGGCTTTTACGGGATGCAGAGGCAGTTTCCCTTGTCTACGAATCTATGGCCCAGCGTATTGATCGTCGCGCTGCTGAGTACATTCGCAAGCAGGCTGAAACCAATGTTTGGGTCGGGGCAGCGCTCTTTGATCGACAGCGCCAGGTGATCGTGAAGAGTTTGATCGCGGAGCAAATCTGGCCCAGCCTAAGATGAACTGAGTGAATGCAGGCAGGTGGCTGGCTCTGTTGCAATATTTCGCCAAGATTCAAGCGTGAAGGGCTGAACTTTTCCACCGAGTCAGTTCGCTTGCCCAGGGGCTTGTGATAGATTGTTTTGAATATTCCCTTTTAATAAAAGCTTAAGAATTGAGCTGCTTCTCGGACTTTGCATGACAGGTCTGATTCCTTTTATCCCAGCTCAATTGCCTGCCCCTCAAACTTTCTGGGCAACTTGTAACACCAACTTCATTTGCGCCAACTGCGTGTCACAACTGAATCTCAAATTTTTGTCCAGTCACCTGTGCATCGCTGAAGCATGCCTCTGACTGGGGCAGATTTGTGATTTAAGCGTCAAACATTACGAAGAATGCGGAGGTATTAAGCGCGTCGAAGGAAACACCCGTTTCCCTGCGCTGTACCTCTACATTGGCCCTAGGCACTCTGCTTCGCTTCTGCTTTGCGCCCTTCCCATCCGTCGCCATCCAGGGTTTTATAGCTGTGGTCTCATCCCCCGAATCTGTTTCTACCAAGGCCCAGAGCCTAGAAGTTAACCGTCAGATGATTGCCATCCTCGACTTTGGCTCTCAATACTCTGAGTTAATCGCTCGTCGCATTCGCGAAACCGAGGTCTACTCGGAAGTCATTTCTTACCGCACCACTGCGGAACAACTGCGTCAGCTCAACCCCAAGGGCATCATCCTTTCTGGTGGACCGAGTTCTGTTTACGCTGAGAATGCACCTAAATGCGATCCAGAATTGTGGAACCTTGGTATTCCTATTTTGGGGGTTTGCTATGGCATGCAGCTAATGGTGCAGCAGCAAGGCGGCAAGGTTGAAGCAGCGGATCGAGCTGAGTACGGCAAAGCCTCCATTCACATCGATGACCCCACGGATCTTCTGACGAATGTGGATGAAGGCACCACCATGTGGATGAGCCACGGGGACTCGGTGATGAAGCTGCCCGAGGGCTTTGAAATAATGGCCCACACGGACAATACGCCTAACGCGGCGATCGCCAACCATGGGCGCAAAATGTATGGTGTTCAGTTCCACCCCGAAGTTGTCCATTCCCTTGGGGGAATGGCCCTGATTCGCAATTTCGTCTATCACATTTGTGAATGCGAGCCCACTTGGACAACCGACGCCTTTGTGGAAGAGGCCATTCGGGAAGTGCGTGCTCGTGTAGGCGATAAGCGAGTCTTGCTGGCTCTGTCGGGTGGCGTTGATTCTTCCACCTTGGCCTTCTTGCTGCACAAGGCGATTGGTAGCCAGCTGACCTGCATGTTTATTGACCAGGGCTTTATGCGCAAGGGCGAGCCTGAGCGACTAGTAGAGGTGTTTGATAAGCAGTTCCACATCAACGTGGAATATGTCATGGCCCGCGATCGCTTCCTCGAAAAGGTCAAAGGT
>CALLPZ010000320.1 GCA_938015405.1 uncultured Pseudanabaenaceae cyanobacterium | reverse complement strand
TTATCTGGTTTATTTGGAAGAGCTGGAAGCATTGCAAGAAAGCCGCGATCGCCAAAGCGACCCTGAGAACGTTCTCAAAGAAAAACGAGATCGCGAAGGACAGGTCACCCTCGAACCCAAACTCGAACAAAAGCGCTATCGTCGAGAATCCCGCAAATCTAAGCGCCAAGAAATCTCCAACTTCACTGGGGATGTCGCAGATCTGGAGCAATTCTTAGGCAACGAAGACGATGAGGACGAACTGCTTTAAGCCCGAGGCTATCTCACTCTGTTCTCTTCCAAATACTTATGTGGCAGCATCTTCAGCCTTCAGAGCCTCAATAATTTGTCCATTGGCCTTGGGGAAGGGGAACTGATCGAGCTCGTTAAGTTCTACCCAACGCACCTCGTCACATTCAATCGTCTGAGGCTCACCCGCCAAATGCTTACAGCGAAACACGTTGAGGGTGACTTTGAAATGTGTGTAAGCATGGTCAAGCGTCATGATCTTTTCTCCCACCTCAATATCAATCGCCAGCTCCTCTTTCACCTCTCTGGCAACACAATCTTCCAGGGTTTCCCCTTCCTCTAACTTGCCCCCAGGAAACTCCCACAGTCCCCCCAACAATCCCTTTTGGGGGCGACGGTCAATGAGAATTTTGCCCTGATCATCCCAGATCACAGCAACACCAATAATCTTGTGGGGCAAGGGTCCTTTCGATTCGCGCATGGGTAGCTCCGACTGAGTTCCTAAATTGTAGGCGGCACAGTGCGATCGCCAAGGGCAAATCAAACAGGCTGGATTTTTGGCAGTGCAAAGGGTTGCCCCCAGATCCATAAACGCTTGATTAAAGTCACGGGGATTCTCTGGATCAATCAACGCCTCAGAGACTTCCCAAAGCCGATGCATGGCCTTAGCCGGAGGGCGATCTAGGGCGATCAGCCGGGCAATCACGCGCTTAACATTGCCATCTACAATGGCAGCGCGCTGGTTGAAAGCAGAACTGAGGATTCCCCCCGCCGTGGTGCGGCCAATCCCTGGCAGAGCCACCACCTCATCAAAATTGCGGGGAAACTGGCCTCCATATTCTTCCGCTACAATTTGGGCGGTGCGGTGCAAGTTTCGCGCTCGCGCATAGTAGCCCAAGCCTTCCCATTGCTTGAGTACTGCAGTTTGGTCAGCCATGGCAAGGCTTTCCACTGTGGGGAAAGTCACCATCCATCGCTGGAAATAGGGCAGCACCGTTTTCACTTGGGTTTGCTGCAGCATAATCTCTGAAATCCAGACTGCATAGGGATCTGGATTATTCCGCCAGGGCAGCTCTCGACCACAGCGCTGGTACCAATCCAACAGGGACTGCCTTAGCTCAACCACCGGCAAGTCTTCAGACTGCTCCCCCCCTGGATCTGAAGGCTTTTGCTGCACCTTAGCAAAAGCCCGGACCGGGGCAGCGACAGCCTTAACCCTAGGAGAAGGTAAGCCATCCTTCTGGACAGAAGCCTTACCAGTAGACGATTGATTTTGATGCTGACGCGATGCCACAAGCTATCCCAAACAAAGACCCCGCCCACCATTATCCATGGCGAGCGGGGTCTTGCTGAGGCAATTAAAATCGGCTCAATAGCTTGAACTCAGCAACTTTAAGACTGGAAGCCAAAGTCCTGGGACAGGTCTTTCTCAGCTGCGGGTGTCGAGCCCTCATCGCTCTCTTCCTCAGCCTGCCCTTCTTCAGAGGCAGTCGCATTGAAACCAGCCAATAGAGACTGCTCCATGGTCATACGATGCTCTGCAGTCCGGAGGAAATAGCCACCCATCATCGCAGATGCGAGAAGACGACCTAGGTGGTCGCGGTTCGTTGTAATCTCGACATTGAATGGACCTTCGGGCAAATGCCCTAGCAATCCGCCAATATTCTGCTCCATGATGCGGAGCACATCTTTGTTCTCCGGCTTGGACAGTCGGCTTACGATCTCGGGATGTAGAGAGTGAATGTACTGGACGAGGGCGTTATCATCCCCCTTCAATGAATCACCAAAAGAGTCAGATGAGATGTGAAGGTCTTCATTCACGGTCAGATACCTCTTGCCAACATCAGCGATCGCAAAGGCCCGGTGGGTAAAGACAACTGACTTCAGCAGCCTTTGCTTTCTGTACTCAGCATAGCAACTTAGTCAGAAGGACGAAGTGGCTAAGACCGTACGATAAGGGCGGTTTCCGCGCTACTGAAGCTTTATCCAATAGCCCTTAACCCAACTTTCCATCCCAACAGCAATGGATTAGGCAAGCCCCGAAAAGGCGACAAGCCAATGGAGAAAGGTGCAAAACTTAAACCGCCTCGCTAACTTCAGATTGCCCTAACCCACGAGGTATTCGAACATATCTCCCTTGCGCTTCCGTAGCTTGTTGAGAGCTTCACGCTCAATCTGACGCACTCGCTCGCGGCTAATGCTAAGGTGCTCGCCAATCTTGGCCAATGTCAAACCTTTGCCATCTTCCAAGCCAAAACGCAAGCGCAGCACGGTCTCCTGCTGACTCGTCAGTTCAGACAGCAAGTTCTCCAGGTCATTACGCAAAGAGGATTGGGCTGTGTAGTCTTCGGGGGACTGTCCCTCATCCTGAAGCAATTCACTCAGTTCGGTGTCACCATTTTCTCCGACTCTTAGATCGAGAGAGAGCGGTTGGCGAGACTTCTCCAAATAGTCTCGAACCAGCTTGACATCAATGCCTACAGCTTCAGAAACTTCAGCAGCGCTGGGGGAGCGGCCCAGGCTTTGGGTCAGCTCACGCTGCTTCTTCTTAATCTTGTTTAGCTTTTCAGTGATGTGGATGGGTAAACGAATCGTGCGGCTCTTCTCGGCGATCGCCCGAGTAATAGCCTGACGAATCCACCAATAGGCATAGGTAGAAAAGCGATATCCCTTAGTGGGATCAAACTTCTCAACGCCTCGCTGCATACCAATGGTGCCTTCTTGGATCAAATCCAACAGGTCCAAATTCCGCTTGAGATACTTCTTCGCCACAGAAACGACAAGGCGCAGGTTGGCCTCAATCATTTTTTGCTTCGCATCACTACCTGCATCGAGTGCAACGCGCAACTCACTCTGGGGAATCCCTGCAGCTTGGGCCCATTCCTCAAGGGTTGGTTCACGCTCAAGGGACTCCACAAGCTCCTTTTGTTGAGCTTCTAAAGCAACGAGTTTTTGCACTCGCTTGCCATAAACAATCTCCTGCTCATGGGTGAGCAGTGGCACTCGACCAATTTCACGCAGGTAGATACGAACAAGATCCGACGAAGGCTGAGACTTTCTCATGTTGCGTGAAAGAAAGGACCGAAAATGAGAGAAAGGACCACGAATGGTTACAACCTACAGCCAACATCACCGAGCGCGATGCAGCAGATGTAACCAAATGCACTTCCCATTGCTTCAAGAGCTAAAACGCTATCTCCGCAAACAAATACTTTGTTTACTTTTGTAACGCTCTCTCACATTAAACTGGCTGCATAGCCGATGTAAAGTCCTTTTTATGAGAAAACACACAAAAGTTTACTCATCTAAGTTTTAGGCTTGCATTTACCAGAGCGGATCAAGCCCGCCCGCTTGGCGATCGCCTCTTCCTTAGAATCGAAAGGTCCCCAACATTCAATGGTTGGAGAATCATCCTCATCTTCATCACCATAGGCAGAGAGCTCTAAGGCAGTCACAATCAGACATCCACCCGCTTCTTGGGAAACGATGTACCACTTGCTCGCAAAGTCAGTCATGGGAAGATCCTTGATCAATTGCGCCTCTAGTCTAGCCAGGGCTTTTTTAGACGTGGGTATAAATTGAGGCTCAGCGAAACGACAGTCTTCGTCTCTCAAATCAGCGTCGTTTCCTCATATAAGGGATAAACGCAAAATAAAAGCGCCTCCCATGAATGGGAGGCGCTTTTACAGCCATCAATTATTGAGTGCTTAAACAAGGTTGAGCAATGCTAAACCTAGGAGTTGATTCTGCGGAAAGGAACCTTATTCATATAGTCCAGACCTTCAACGGCGGCAGAACCACCGGCAGGAGCACCCATGCTCACGCTACGAGCCATATCCAAGAAGTAGCTTGGGCTACCTGCACCAAGCTGACGCTGGCGACGCTTGAAGCTGGGGGCAGGGCCACCAGAGAACACAGCTTTGGGGAAGCCCAGAGCATTGCGGTGGTAGGCATCGTAACGAGGAGACTGGATGTTGAAGGGAGTTTCACCTTCAGCACGGCCAGGCAAGCTACGGCGACGCTGGTAAGGCAGAATATCTTCGCCAAAGTTCTCCAGATACTCGTCGCTGTCAAGCAGCGCATCCACAAAACCTTGGAGGCCTTTGGTGGCTACGATGATTGACCAAGCGATTTTCTCGTCTTCGCCATAAGCGTCGCGACCCAGAACGCGCTGAACAGTTTGCTCAACGAAACGGTAGTTGCTGTTCTTGTCGTAGAAGCTGCTGCGGTAGGTGTTGGACAACAACAGACCACGGACAAAATCACGAACCGTGATTTGGCCGCTGCGCAGCTGGGACTCTAGGAAGGTCTCGCGATCGCTTTTGAATGCATGGAAAAAGATCTGGCGATAACCCGCCTCGATCAACTCCTGCATGTCGCCAGTGGAAAGCAAGTTCTCAGCAGAATAAATCCGGGGTTGGTCGTCACCGGAAATCTCATACCCTTTCACCCGTGCGTTGACGGTGATGGGCGCGTAATTTAATAAAGGAATGGCCACGTGAGTGTCGTCTCCCTGCCTACACGGAAATCTTAAACAAACATTCTTGTCAAATCATACGGGCAGGCGGCTCTGATCTCTTGGAGTTGTGGCAAAACATTACAGAGTTTAACGTTATAAAAGTTCATGTTTTTCAGCCCCTCGAGATGCCAGAGATCAAACGATCTAATGCCCTCAGGGCAAGAGATCTGGGATTAGAGCAGAATATTAAGACGCAACGAAATTCCCTCAATGGGTCCCGCTGATGGACATCTTAATCGTTGAAGATGAGAACGAAATTGCCCAGTTAGTGAAGATTTTTCTAGAACAGGAAGGCTTTCACTGCCGTGTGTGTGGTGATGGGCTAGCGGCTCTGGAAGAGGTGAAGCGGCAACCACCAGATTTGATTGTGCTGGACTGGATGCTTCCAGGGTTGGATGGGTTGGAGGTCTGTAACCGGGTACGGCGGCAAGCGGGGCCTAAGGACCCCTTTATTTTGATGCTGACGGCAAAGGGTGAGGAGGTTGACCGAATTATTGGCCTCTCCACCGGGGCAGATGACTATCTAGTAAAGCCCTTTAGTCCGAAGGAGCTGGTGGTTAGGGTTAGGGCGTTATTGAGGCGATCGCTGCGTCAGGTGGGTCCTCCCAGCAATGTCTGTCAAAGCGAGCATTTTCGTCTCAACCTCGACCAACAGCAGGCTTATCAATTGGATGGGGGGAGTGAAGAAAAGCTGGACTTAACCACCCTCGAATTCAAGCTGCTCAAAGCTTTTGTCAGTACTCCGGAACGAGTCTGGAGCCGGGCTCAGTTAATTGAGCAGCTCTGGGATGGAGACTTCTTTGGTGATGAACGCGTCGTAGATACCCACATCGCTCGACTCCGCAAAAAGGTCGAGGAAAATTCCAGCAAACCGAAATTTATCAAAACGGTGATTGGGGCTGGCTATAAATTTGAGGACAGCTGAATCAGCCATGCTCACGAACCATCAATCCAATCCACCGCCCAAGCTGGGCTTACAAACTCGCCTGCTGCTGTCCCACCTCGTCGTTATGATCGTGGGCCTGTCAATTTTGGTGGGAGTGGGCCGCATCTCTACGCCGCAGCTGTTTGTCTGGCAGCTGCGGCAGCTAGAAGGGCGAGGCATTCGCGTAGGCTACCGCTATGAGCTGGAGCAGGTGTTTGAGAAGGCCTGGAGCCGGGGAGCGCTGTGGTCCGTGCTGCTGGGCGGCAGTGCTGCTGGGGGCTTGAGCTATTGGCTAGCCAAGCGGATTACGGAACCCCTCACAGAAATTCAGGCCGCAACCCAGCGGTTTGCCGAGGGGGAGTTGGAGTCGCGGCTGCCGGAAAGCGAGATTCTAGAGCTGAATGAACTGGCCACCAGCTTCAATGCCATGGCGCTGCGGCTAGAGAATGTGGAGCAGCGGCGGCGGGAGCTGGTGGGGGATTTAACCCATGAGTTACGCACACCGCTCACTGTTCTCAATGGCTATTTGGAAGGCATGGCCGATGGGGCGATCTCCCCTAATCCCGAAGTCTTTGGTCG
>CALLPZ010000319.1 GCA_938015405.1 uncultured Pseudanabaenaceae cyanobacterium | reverse complement strand
TCAAAACCCACCTCAAGTTCTCTGAGCGTCTGTCCCTTGTGACGCCCATGGTGAATGAAATGCTTTTGGAAGAGTGTGATGTGGTGGGCCAACGTCTCCAGGACCTATGCGAAGCGGCATAGCCTGAGGAGATGGAGCAATTCATAGCCTCTGTTTTTGATGGTTGTTCGTCGTTAGACAAATGATTCAAAAAGGCCAGGCCTGCTCGAGGAATCGAGCAGGCCTGGCCTTTGGTCTTGGAGGTGGCTTGGATATTGCTAGGAGAAGCGTTGGTGATTGCTACATCGCCATGGCTTGCTGCTCTGCGTTGACGATGTTCCAAGCAACCGCTTCAGCAACCTTGATGCCATCAACCCCGGCTGAGAGGATTCCTCCCGCATAGCCGGCACCTTCCCCAGCTGGGTATAGCCCTTGAGTATTAAGACTTTGCAGGCTCTTGTTATCCCGTTTAATCCGAATCGGTGAGGAGGTTCGAGTTTCCAAGCCTGTGAGCACTGCGTCTGACATCGCAAAGCCTGGCATTTTCTTCTCAAATGCTGGAATGGCTTCGCGAATAGCTGCAACGGCGTAGTCGGGCATAATTTCTGTCAGGTCGCAGAGGTGCACGCCGGGCTTGTAGGTCGGCGTGACGCTGCCCAGCTCTTGGGAAGGTCGCCCCGCTAAGAAATCTCCTAAAAGTTGCCCCGGAGCCTTATAGTCCTTGCCCCCCAGTGCAAAGGCCTTGGCTTCGAGTTCTCGCTGTAGCTCGATGCCCGCGAGGGGGCTGTCGCCGGGAAAGTCCTCCGGGGTGATGTCGACAACGAGGCCGCTGTTGGCATTTTTGCCACTGCGTTCGTATTGGCTCATGCCATTGGTGACGAGACGGCCTGGCTCGGAAGCGGCGGCGACGACTTGGCCGCCGGGGCACATGCAGAAGCTGTAGACCGATCGCCCTTCCAGCCCTTCTCCCTTGCAGTGGTGTACCAGCTTATAGTCGGCTGCCCCCAAGATGGGATTGCCAACGTATTCGCCAAAACGGAACTGGTCCACCATGGATTGAGGATGCTCGATGCGAACGCCCAGGGAGAAAGGCTTAGCTTCGATATAGACACCACGACGGTGGAGCATTTCAAAGGTGTCGCGAGCGCTGTGGCCGACGGCCAGAACCACATGGTTGGTGGCAATGCGATCGCCATTGGCGAGTACCACCCCTTCCACTTGGCCATCCTCAATCTCGATATCCTCCACCCGCTGCTCAAAGCGCACCTCACCGCCAAAGCGAATGATGCTGTTGCGAATGTTCTCAACAATTTTGACGAGGCGAAAGGTGCCAATGTGGGGCTTACTGACAAACTGAATCTCCGGTTCTGCTCCAGCTTCGATTAGCTCTAGCAGAACCTTCTGGCCGCGATTGTCCGTTTTCTTAATGCGACTGTAGAGCTTGCCATCGGAGAAGGTGCCCGCGCCGCCCTCGCCAAATTGGGCATTGGATTCTGGGTCAAAGGTGCCCTTACTCCAAAAGCGAAAGGTGTCTTGGGAGCGGGCATGGACTTCCTTGCCCCGTTCCAAAATGATGGGGCGAAATCCCATCTGAGCCAGTAGCAATCCGGCGAACATGCCACAAGGGCCATTGCCGATAACGATGGGGCGGCTTTTGAGTCGCCTGGGGGCTTCGGTGACGAGGTTGTAGTCCGTGCTGGGAGCTGGGAATACGTGGGAGTCGTTTTTGAAGCGTTTGAGAATGCCTTTTTCTTCGGTGGTGTCTACATCGACGATGTAGATCAGGCGGATATTCTCACGTTTTCGAGCATCGTAGCTTCGCTTAAAGAGGCGGTAGCCAGTGAGCTGGCCGTCTCGCAGCCGGAGTTTTTTGATGATGGCTCGCTCTAGTGCCTTCTCATCGTGGTCTAGGGGGAGCTTAATTTCGGTCAGGCGAAGCATGGTAGAAGTCTCGGCGATCGGGTGGAGTTCGTGATGGATTCCACTGCCTAATTCTGTCATGCCGCTTTACCGCTGATGCTTGAGGCAGCGTGGAACGTAATGTTTGAGTGGGTGGCTCAGCCGATGTTGTAGATAAGCGAAAGCGTCCGTGAGTTTTATTGGGGAGGGCTGCCCATTGCGATGCCTATTTAGAGTTGATAAAAACTTGGGGGGTATGTTGGGCGACGGTGACTTTCACGGTTGTTCCCACTGGGATAGCTTGGCTCACAGGCATTCGGGCGAGGAGCTGGCCTCCTGATGCTAAGCCAATGGTGTAGCGATGCTCACGGCCCAGAAACTGGCGATCGCGCACCAGCCCATTACCCGATGGATCGGGCAGTAAGACGACATCCTCCTGACGCAGCATCATTTCACCGCTGTTGGGTTGGAGTTGGGCATTGACGAGCCCGGTGACCCTGGCCCGAAAACAGCCAATCTCGGTTTCCCAGAGGTCCAGCTCTCGTTGCTGAGCCGTTAGAAAATTGGCTTGGGTGACAAAATCGGCCACAAATCGGCTAGCCGGGCTTTGATAGATCTCTTCAGGGAAACCATACTGCTCCACTTGACCTTGGCGGATGACGGCAATGCGATCGGCCACGCTGAGGGCTTCTTCTTGATCGTGGGTCACGAGGATCGCTGTGGTGTGGGATTTCTTGAGAATGTCCCGTAATTCTTGGCGTAGTCGCAGGCGTACTTGGACATCCAGGTTGCTCATGGGCTCGTCGAGCAAGACCAAGGAGGGGGCTGGGGCTAAGGCACGAGCTAAGGCAATGCGTTGCTGTTGTCCCCCGGACAGCTCATGGGGGTAGCGATCGCCAAAGTCTTCTAGGCCCACGAGGGTCAGGACTTCCTGAACGCGGAGAGCTTGACGCTGCTTGGCTTGATGGGACTTCCTGCGACTGCCCTTGAGGCCGAAGGCCACGTTTTTCTGAACAGTCAGGTGAGGGAACAGCGCATAGTCCTGGAAAACCATGCCCACGCCGCGCTTCTCGGGAGGGCGGCGGGTCATCTCGACTCCCTCAATGAAGAGATCCCCTGCTTGAGCTTGCTCAAACCCGGCAATGATTCTCAATAAGGTGGTCTTACCGCAACCGGAGGGTCCCAGCAGGCTTAAAATTTCGCCCCGTTGAAGTGAAAGGCTTACATCTGCAACGGCAGGGGAGCTGACACCTGGATATTGCTTCACCACGCCCCGGAGCTGAAGGATGGGATCTCCTGATGTGGGTACGGTGTCAACTGGCGATGACAAATTTGCTTCAGCAACAGACATAGAGGTTGGGCTTGAGGAAGGTTCGTCAGGGTAGAAACAGCGGATATACCTAGTGTAGATTAATCCTTGAGACTTTTTCTCAATAGGATGCTGCTGTGGCTGGTCCCTTGCGTACGCCCTTAGGCGTCTTTGCTCAGGTTCGTCGACCTCTTGATTTTCTGCGTAATCATCCTTGGTTGAGTCAGGGATGGAGTCTAGCGGTGATCGCGATCGCGGCTTTTGTGATGCTACCGGTCCTGGTGGTTCTGAGTAGCATTTTTGTCAATTCTTCTGATATCTGGAGCCACTTAGCCGAGACGGTTTTGACGCGCTACATCGGCAACTCCCTGGCCCTGATGGTGGGCGTAGGGCTGGGAGTGACTGTCATTGGCGTGGCCACGGCCTGGTTGGTGACGATTTGCCGATTTCCGGGGCGACGTCTTTTTGAATGGGGCTTGCTATTGCCCCTGGCGGTGCCTGCCTATCTGTTGGCCTATACCTACACGGAGCTATTGGGCTATTGGGGGCCGGTGCAGTCGAGCTTGCGAGGGCTGTTTGGTTGGGAGAGCGTCACAGATTATTGGTTCCCGGAGGTGCGGTCTTTGGGGGGCGCGATCGCGATGCTCAGTCTCACCCTCTACCCCTATGTTTATCTCCTGGCTCGGGTGGCATTTCTAGAACAATCTGTTCGAACGATGGAAGCGAGCCGAGCACTGGGCTGTGGTCCCTGGCGTGGCTTCTTTTCCATTGCCTTGCCCCTGGCCCGTCCTGCCATTATGGGCGGCCTGGCCTTGGCTCTGATGGAAACCCTGAATGACTTTGGTACGGTCCAGTATTTTGGGGTGGATAGCTTTACCAGTGGAATCTATCGCACCTGGTTTGGCATGGGAGAGCGGGTGGCGGCGACCCAGTTGGCCGCTGTACTGATGCTGTTTATCTTGACCTTGGTGTTCTTGGAAGGGTGGTCTCGCCGCCAGGCCAAGTTTTATCAGTGTGATAGTCCTCGCCAGCGCCTGCCGGGCTATCGATTGAACTGGCTTAAGGCGTTGGCAGCCTTTTTGATCTGCCTATTGCCGGTGGCTCTGGGCCTGGTGATTCCGGCGTTGTACTTGTTGCAACTGGCGATTTTCAACGCTTCGGAGACCTTTAATGCTGACTTCTGGCGGCTTAGCAGCCACAGCATTATTCTGGCGACGGCCACTGCGATCTTGGGTTTACTACTTGCCCTCGTGGTGGCCTATGGCCTGCGGCTCAATGCCAATCCCACCCTGCGGGTGAGTGCCCGTTTAGCGGCCATGGGCTATGCCGTGCCAGGGGCCGTGATTGCCGTGGGATTTCTCATCCCTTTGGGAAAATTTGACCAATTGATGAGTGGGTTGGGATGGGGCTGGGCCCTTAGTGGGACAGCGTTGGCCTTAGTCTTTGCCTATTTGGTACGCTTCCTGGCTGTCTCCTTCAATACCCTGGAAACCAGCCTGCAAAAAATCCGCCCTAGCTTTGATGATGCCGCTCGGAGCCTGGGCCAGGGACCTACCCAAACCCTCGCTAAAATTCATATGCCGCTGATGACCAGCGGCATATTGACTGCCCTGATGCTGGTGTTTGTGGATGTCATGAAGGAATTGCCTGCGACCCTGGTGATGCGGCCCTTTAACTTCGACACCCTTGCCATCCGCGTCTATCAGTACGCCTCCGATGAGCGCTTGGCTGAAGCCTCGGCTCCTGCTCTGGCTATTTTGCTTGTTGGCTTGCTGCCGGTGGTGCTGTTGAGCTGGCGGATTGCTACGAGCCGCGATCGTTAGCGATCGCGGCGAATGGCTGAACTCGACAGAAAAGCCCCTGCCTAGACATCAAATCTAGGCAGGGGCTTTTCACTGTGTTGGATTAAGCCGAAAGGAGGGGCTGGCTTTAAGGTCTAGCCTGCGATCGCCATATGGGCCTGCCGATGGCGAGTCAAGGCATCGGTCACCACCAACTGCGTCGCATCACGATGAGTCGTGCAATAGGCAAATGCTTGACTCATGCCAGGACGATAGAGGCCATAGCGGCAACCCTGGAGGGCGCAGCTTGCGGGGGTGCCTGCGGGGCTAGGTGCGGGCTGGGAGATTAACTCCAGGCGATAATCCAAGGGATTACGCCACCAGAGTGGCTCAATCGGTTGCCACAGAGGAGCGAGGTTATGAATAGCTTGAAGGTCTTTGTCGGAAAGTTTGCCCATGATGAGCTCCTGATGCTGCGATGTGATCCGAGGGGCAGTCTCCCTCAAGTTCTGGACGGCTACTGGCAAGGTTGTTGAAGGGGGAACTTAATCCTTCAAGGCATTGAAGCGAGCTGAGTTCTTGATTCCCATGGAAGAAAATGAGCATTTGTACTCAATTCTTGCTGACCTATCTATGATGGACCAATTCTGGAAAAAATCTATCAAAATTAATCTGGCCAGTGGCGTTTCTCATCTAGAAACGTCAAAGCCATAGATTCCTGTCGTTTCAGCGACTGGTGTGAGACTCAGGTCACCTGGTTTTCTGAGAAGTTTATGAGCCTTGTCTGTCACGCTTTGTCAGATTGTTTGCAGTCAGTCAGCTCTGACTTCCCTGCTTTGGGTTGGATTCTAGTCGTCTCACCTGAAGCCACTTCTGATTGATATATTATCCCTCGGGTCATTGTTCTACGATTCTTCGGGGAACAGTGTCGTCCAATCTTTAGCGATGGCATTCCATGCGTGAAGTAATTCAGACCGATAAAGCACCAGCCCCTGTTGGGCCTTATAACCAGGCGATCGCGGCGAGTGGCAAGATGATCTTTGCCTCTGGGCAAATTGCGATTGATCCGGCCACGGGAAAAATCATTGGTGATGGTGATGTGGCTGCTCAAACAGAGCAGGTGATGAAAAACTTGGGTGAGGTCCTAAAGGCCGCTGGAGCGGATTTTAGCCATGTGGTTAAGACCGGTGTGTTTTTGGCAGATATGAATGACTTTGTCACGATGAACGGGGTCTATAGCAAGTTCTTTGATGAGGCTACAGCCCCTGCTCGGGCCTGCGTGGAAGCGGCGCGTCTGCCGAAGGATGTGCTGGTGGAAGTGGAATGTATCGCTGTGATCTAGCCTGGCTCGTTTCGTACTAGGCATGAACAAAAAGGCCGCGATGGTGTTTTTCCATCGCGGCCTTTTTGTTGAATCTTTCAAGCCGCTCGCTCAGAAGCGCTAATGATTTAGACTTCTACAAAGCCAGAGGCTCCCACGGCTGGAGTGCCATCAGCATGGAGCAGTGCTCGCTTAGGACCATGGATTGGATCTTCCACAATGATGGTTTGATCACGGCTGGCACCCAACGAAACAATTGCGATGGGGACATCCATGAGTTCTGCCAAGAACTTGAGATAGTCCAAGGCTTCCTTGGGCAAGTCTTCAAGCTTACGGCATTCTTCTGTCGAGGTTTTCCAGCCTGGCAAGGTTCTGTAAACCGGCTTGCAACGGCCGAATCTCGTCGCGCTAGTGGGCAAATCGTGACAAGACTCACCATCCACCTCGTAGGCTACGCAAACCTTGATCTCATCCATCTCGTCCAGGACATCCAGCTTGGTAATAGCCAAGCAGTCGAGACCATTGATACGCACGGCATAACGGCCGATGACCGCATCAAACCAGCCGCAGCGTCGCTGACGCCCAGTGGTGGTGCCAAATTCTGCGCCACGGGAGCCGAGTTGCTCGCCCATTTCCTCATGGAGTTCAGTGGGGAAAGGACCTTCGCCCACGCGGGTGGTGTAAGCCTTGGCAACACCAATCACCCGGTCAATCATGGTGGGACCAATGCCCGCCCCGATGCAGGCTCCGCCCGCAACTGGATTGGAAGAGGTCACATAGGGATAGGTGCCGTGATCCAGGTCTAGCAAAGTCCCCTGGGCACCTTCAAACAGAATATTCAGGTGACCCTGGACGGCTTTATCCAGAACTAACGAGCTATCCACAACATGGGGACGTAGCCGTTCTGCATAGCCCTTATACTCTTCAAAAATTTCTTCGGCATCTAGGGGAGGTAACTCATAGAGCTTCTCTAAGATGACGTTCTTCTGGGCTGTGATGCGAGTGAGGTGTTCGTGGAACTCCTCTAGATTCATCAAGTCGCCAATACGGATGCCATTGCGCTCGGACTTGTCGGCATAGGTGGGGCCAATGCCGCGCTTCGTTGTACCAATCTTGTGGGTACCACGCTTTTGCTCTGCAGCTTGGTCGATGATGCGGTGGTAGGGCATCGTCACGTGAGCTGTTTCGGAAATCATTAGATTATCCGAAGTGACATTTAAGGTTTTGAGCTGGTCGAGTTCTTCAATCAGCACCTTTGGGTCGATAACTGTTCCAGAGCCGATAATGCACTGGGTCTCGGGATACAGGATTCCTGAGGGGATGAGGTGAAGCTTGAAGGTTTGTTCGCCAACCACCACTGTGTGGCCTGCATTGACGCCTCCCTGGTAACGAACTACCACGTCGGCAGACTTACTTAAAAGGTCTGTTATCTTACCTTTTCCTTCATCGCCCCACTGGGCGCCAATTACAACGACGTTAGCCAAGGGAATATTAAGAGTGCGACAGGTTTTGTTAACCCAGGGATGACGTGAATATTACGAAACCCAAAGGTTGCCAACAATGCATTATCTCTGCAACAGATAACCGATGTCAATCCGTGATGTCTCTTCAGCGGATGAACTGAAGAGGATCTGTGGGAGAGACAAAGAAAAGCCTCTTGATTGAAGATCAAGAGGCTTTTCTTTGGGAGGCTCATGGGGAAATTCTGTTAGGAACCCCTGAGCTCCTTCAGGAACTAACGTGAGTTAGTTACCCCGTTTGATTGAGAGTTCAACGCGCTTGAACTCTTTGTTGAGACGAGCCTTGAGCTTCTCGGGGATAGGACGGTTGGGGTAAGAGCTGTAGTGACCCGCTAGGGCGTTCAGCGCCGTTTGCATCGTGGTGAAGGAAGGTAGAGCTGAAACCTTGCGATCGCGACGATAGCGGGAGGCAAAGTCATTGATCAAGGTCTTTGCCTCAGCCTGAGCCTCAATTTTGTTAGGAGCGTCGTCGGGTAGGTCTACAGCCGTGCGTAGGGCTTCCACCACCATCAAGGTGTTCTCAGAGTAGGTGCCCGTCATAGCAGAGCTAGCGGCATAGCTAGGGCTGACTTGGGTGGTCAGGCCAATGACTACAGCCAAGGCGACTGCCATTAAACGAACCAAATAACGCTTCATAAGCTCCTTCGTTGATATTTCGCAACATTAGCCATTTCCCCCATCCTAGGAGGCTTTGCCGAGGGAAGCAACAGCGAACCCACAAAGAGTCTTCTTCTGTCCGAGGGGAGTGAATGTCACCGTAATTAGACCTAGCTGCCTTCTGCCCTTGACTCGTTGCTCCAGGCTTATTTGTACCTAGTTCAGAGGGGAAGCTACGGATGAAGCTGAAATTACCCAAAGCGTCCGCTGACGTACTCCTGGGTTGATTGTTGGGCGGGCTGTTGGAAGATCACTTCCGTTCGGTCATATTCCACGAGATAGCCCATCTTGCCTCCTTGCTCAGTTTCACGGGCATTGAAGAATGCCGTGTAGTCCGAGGTTCGGGAAGCCTGCTGCATGTTGTGGGTGACGATGACGATGGTGTACTTCCGCTTGAGTTCCTGCATGAGTTCTTCGACTCGCAGGGTGGAGATGGGATCCAATGCAGAGCAGGGCTCGTCCATGAGGATGACTTCGGGCTCGATCGCGATCGCCCGGGCAATACAAAGCCGTTGCTGTTGGCCACCCGATAAGCTCAGACCGCTGGCTTTGAGTTTGTCTTTGACTTCATCCCACAGCGCCGCGCCGCGCAGGGAGCGTTCAACCAGCTCATCCATATCGCCTTGGTAGCCATTGATGCGAGCTCCAAAGGCAATGTTTTGGTAGATCGATTTGGTGAAAGGGTTGGGGCGCTGAAACACCATGCCTACCCGACGCCTTAGCTCAACGGGGTCCACGCTCTTGCCATGGATGTCTTCGCCGTTGAAGGTAATGCGTCCTTCGACGCGGGCGCTGGGAATCAGGTCGTTCATGCGATTGAAGCAGCGCAAGACTGTGCTCTTGCCACAACCCGAAGGGCCAATGAAGGCGACAATTTGGTTCTTGGGAATCTCAAGGAAAACATCCTTGACCGCTGGGACTGAGCCGTAGAAAACCGATAGTTGTTCAGCCTGAAAGGCTATTTGGCTAGAGACTGCAACGTCGGAGAGTTGTGTCATGGGTAAATTCAATCCTTATCGTACGTATGAATGCATGGAGCCGAGGCTTAATCGTTGGGGAGTATTGCTAACGGCTCTTCTGGAAACGATTGCGTAGGTAAATGGCCCCTGCATTCATAAGCAGTAGCACTGCCATCAGAACGATGATTCCGGATGCTGCAAGGTCATGAAACTCTCGCTGGGGACGACCGACCCAGTCGTAAATCTGGATTGGGAGGGCTGTGAAGGAGCTTTGGAGGCCTTCGGGGGTGAATGCAATAAAGGTTGCTGCACCGATGGCGATCAAGGGGGCAGTCTCTCCAATGGCTCGAGACAGAGCCAAAATCATGCCCGTGAGGATGCCAGGCATGGCGGTGGGGAGAACATGGTGCCAGATGACTTGCCATTGGGTGGCTCCCAAGGCAAAACCCGCTGCCCGAATGCTGTCTGGTACGGCTCTTAGGGCTTCACGGGTCGCGACGATGATCACTGGCATGATCAGCAGCACGAGGGTTAAGCCTCCGGTCAAAATCGTGCGTCCGCCAGTAATGGGCTCTAGGATCCTGGCGAAGGCGGCCAGGCCCAATAGGCCATAAATGATAGAGGGCACACCTGCCAGGTTGCTGATGTTGATCTCGACGAGGCGGGTAAACCAGTTGTCCTCGGCAAACTCCTGTAGATAGATGCCTGCGCCTACTCCAATGGGAAAGGAGACTGCGGCCACGACTCCCATCACCCAGAGTGTTCCTGCAAGGGCCGCTTTTATCCCGGCTCGCTCGGGTTTGCGAGAGGCGAAGCTATCAATGAAATTCCAGTTGAGGGTACTCAGGCCATCTATGAGAATGGTTGCCAGCAGCCAAATGAGGATCGCGATGGCGAGGGCAGTTGCTCCCCAAGACAAAATGGCGAAAATCCGATCTTGGGTGTAGCGATTCCACAGATTGGGCTTGAACTGACTGGCCCGACTGGGGAGATTTTCAGTGACAGAATGGTCGGTGTTCATGCGCTTCTAGGGCAGTTGGCAAGTTGATATGGAGAGCGCGCTTGGCTAGTTTCAAGCTGGAGCACTAAGGATATGGAGAAGCCGTTGATTGGGGTGCGAATTCGCTTGATCTAGATCTCGAACTAGTCGTATTTCTCACGGAAGCGGCGCACGAACCAAAAGCTGAAAATATTCAACAAGAGGGTCATGAGAAATAGCGTTGTTCCCACTGCAAACAGCGTTTGATAGGCAATGGAGCCATGGACTGCGTCGCCTTTTGTGACCTGCACAATGAAGGCTGTCATCGTCATGACTGGAACAAAGGGATTGAAGCCCAAGGTTGGATTGGCACCTGCTGCCAGGGTGACAATCATGGTTTCACCAATGGCTCTAGAAACGGCCAAAATCAGGGATGAAACAATGCCAGATAGGGCGGCAGGCAAAACCACTGCGGTCACTGTTTCGCGTTTGGTCGCCCCTAGGGCATAGGCACCGTCACGCAGCCGCTGGGGCACGGAGAAGATCGCATCCTCGCTCAAGGAGGCCACCATCGGGGTGATCATGATTCCGAGCACTAGCCCTGCGCTGAGGGCATTGAAGTTCTTGATCTCTGGAATGAAAGGTAATGCCCCCAAGATGCCCTTGAGGAATGGAGTGACGGTTAGCAAGGCAAAGTAGCCGTAGACCACTGTCGGAACGCCAGCCAAGATTTCCAACATTGGCTTGAGGAACTTGCGTGTTTGAGGAGTTGCATACTCACTCAAACAAACGGCAGCTAGAAGTCCTAGGGGGAGTGCAACGAGGACTGAAATGATGGAAATCATCACCGTGGCACTGACCAGGACAAAGATTCCAAATTCCTTACTAGCAAATAGGGGAGTCCATTTTCGGTCTGTTAAAAACTGCCAGAAAGGAACGTCACCAAAGAAGCTTAGGGTCTCAAAAAATAGGGTTGCAACAATCCCAAGGGTCGTAAGAATGGAAATTGCTGCGAACGACCCACAAATAACTTTGACGATATTTTGAGTGAGCTTGGCGCGATCGCGGTTCGGACGCCACAGGGCCCGAGGAGCATTAGCAGGAGTTTGAACGGTCATCTAAAAGCTCCGAGTGAGCAGAGGCCCGAAGTTGTCTAAAAAACTGGAGCCTACCTTAGGTTTATATACACCCTATAGAACCTCTATGGTTGCCCAATGTGATGTCGATAACTGTGTAGAACTATGGTGATTCTGGTGCGGCTGCGGCTCTAATCCCTTGAGCATTTAGCTCATATAACAACAGCGAATAACGCCTCACCAAATGGCAGGACGCTATTCGCCGTTGTGAATGACGTCCTGCCATTCAAGGTGCCGTTGAGTCTAATTCACCAGTTAAATTGCACCGTCGTTAGATGCAGAGGCGTTTAGATATCGTTGGGAGCAGAACCGGTTTGGCCAGAGGATAGGCGAGTAACAGCGTTGCTGAGAATGTCTTCAGGAAGGGCGACATAACCAGCTTCGGCAATGAGTTCACCGTTAGCGGGGGCAAGCTTGTAATCAACAAATGCTTTGACTTCAGCTTTGTTGTCGTAGGCTTCTTTTTTCACATAGAAGAACAGAGGACGGGACATGGGATTGTAGCTGCCATCAGCGATGGTCTCGCGGGAAGGAGCGACGCAATCACCGGCTTCGTTTTTGACTTCGACAGCCTTGAGTGAGTCCTGGTTCTCTTCGTAGTAAGCGTAGCCAAAGTAACCCAAGGCACCTTTGTCAGTCTGCACGCCTTGGACGATGACGTTGTCATCTTCGCTTGCGGTGTAGTCGCCACGGCTGGCCCCTTCTTCACCGTTGACTTCATCGGTGAAATAGTCGAAGGTTCCGGAATCGGTGCCAGGACCGTAAAGGGTTAGCGCTTCGTCAGGGAAGGTCGCATCTGCTTGATTCCAGTTCGACACCTGGCCTTCGGCTTCAGGTGCCCACATGGCGTTGAGCTGATCTGTGGAGAGGCATGCAGCCCAATCATTCTCAGGGTTAGCCACGATGGTCAGACCATCAAAAGCGACGGGGACTTCGATGAACTCGATTCCAGCTTCAGCACAGGCATCAATTTCTTTTTGCTTGATCGGACGAGATGCATTGGAAATATCTGTTTCGCCAGCACAGAATTTCTTGAAGCCACCACCGGAACCAGAAACGCCCACGGTGACCCGGCTACCAGGGTTCTCCAGCATGAACTCCTCTGCCATTGCCTCAGAAATGGGGAAGACAGTACTAGAACCGTCAATCTGAATATCACCGGTTACGCCAGTGGCATCCCCATCCCCTGCTGAGGTGGTTGTTTCTCCACCACCACAAGCTGCCACTCCTAGAGAAAGCACAGCGAAGAGGCTTAAAAAGCGAACGCGTGCAAACACAGTTCTCAATTGCATATCTCGTTCCAAGCTGTTGTTACTAGTAAACCCGGAGCTAGAATACCGAGCGATTGTAAAGAGAAGGTTAACAATGCTGAGGGATTTACGCAGATGAAGGGGGGGCTTGCTAACGCTTGAGTGGCTTGATCCCTGCTTTATTAAGGGTTCTAGATTTTTTAGTTGTCGGTTTTGGCCCAATGGATTAGTAAGTCAAATGAGTATCATCACTGGGGCGTTGACTTCTTGGAGGTCTTGATGAGCGGCTGTGATAGAGACCCTGTGTCGGTGAGTTGGGTCGTGATGGGGTCCAAGGTTCTAGGTGAAATAAAAACAATGGGACTCGTCTGTTTGCTGGGCTAGTCTAGATTTGGAGGCGAGTCTAGTCGCGGAAGCCGGTCGCTTGGCGCATCACGATGTCGTTCTCTGGGCTGGGAAAGCTCGTCCAGGCTATCAACGCATCAATCATGAAACTTAGTGAGCTCGTTCAAGTTTTTACTGCCTATCAAGGCGATCGCTGTCGTATGGACTTGGCGCTAGATCCTGAGATTACGCAAGTCTCAGCCTTGGAGGAATCGGTTCCAGGTTCTTTGAGCTATGTTGCCCAGTCGGGGACGGTTGCCCAGTGGATTGAGAAAACTCCGGCGGCGGCTCTGATTTTGCCCCTAAAAGACGATCTGATTGAGCGAGCCCAGGCTCGGGGGTTGCCTTGGGTCGCGGTGCCCAATCCTCGATTGGCGTTTGCCCAAGCGATCGCTGAGTTCTACCAGCCCTATTGCTTACCTAGTCAGGTTCATCCCACCGCGGTGGTTGATTCAGCGGCCCAGCTGGGTGAGGATGTTGCCATTGGTGCCCATGTGGTGATTCCGGCGGGCTGCACCATTGGAGATGGGGTTTGTATTCATCCTGGTGTTGTTTTGTATCCCGGGGTGACCATTGGCGATCACACCACGCTTCATGCCAACTGCGTTATCCATGAGCGCAGTCAGATCGGGGCAGATTGTGTGGTTCAATGCGGAGCCGTGATTGGGGGCGAGGGATTTGGCTTTGTGCCGGTGCCAGAAGGCTGGTTCAAGATGCACCAGTCAGGTTATGTGGTTCTAGAAGATGGTGTGGAGGTTGGTTGTAACAGCACAATTGATCGTCCTGCTGTGGGCACCACTCGCATTGGTCGCAACACCAAAGTGGATAACTTGGTGCAAATTGGTCATGACGTCCATATTGGTGAGAACTGCGCGATCGCTTCCCAGGTGGGCCTTGCAGGGGGAGTGCGCATGGGGAATCGCGTTATTTTAGCGGGACAGGTGGGAGTTAGTAATCGCGTGAAGATTGCTGATGGGGTGACGGCCACCTCTAAGTCCGGGATCCATGCTGACATTACCCAGGAAGGGGACATCATGTCAGGCTTCCCGGCCATTCCCCACCGTATATGGTTGCGTGCGGCGACGCTCTTTGGACGTCTGCCAGAGATGCAGAAAACGCTACTGAGCTTAGAGCGGGCAAAGAAGGAGGCTTCGGCTCAACAGGACTGATGGGTAAGGCAGAAGATGTGAGGGATAAAATTTTGCGATGCCCTGGGCTGGTAGCGGAGTCCGTAAAGCATTCCGACCCATCAGGCATTGGGTCGCGCTTGGGGGGAACCGGAAAAATAATATTGGCTTGACAGGAGCCGTTTGCCACCCTCATGGTGAATGAGGCTCTATTGGCCATTGGAGGTTGCAGTGATTGACTTTGAGTGAATGACTGCTGCCTAGCTTCTTGGAGTTATCCTCTGTTTGCTTGAGGGCTTAGAAA
>CALLPZ010000318.1 GCA_938015405.1 uncultured Pseudanabaenaceae cyanobacterium | reverse complement strand
AAGCCACTGACCCTTTGCAAAAATATTGCTCGCAACATTTAGAAAAGCTTAAGATTAAGTAATTGAATCAAAAGTGCCTATGGCCCATGAGGGGAGAGGAACTCCCACCCTATAAGCCCTTTCGCCCTCTGTGCGATGGCTTCAGTCCTATATATGCTGCATCTATAGGACGACGACCCTGTTACTTCTAAGTACAGACTGTGTATTTTATGGGTAGCTCGGGTGCACCAGGTCACTCTTTCTGGTTGCTGACAATGACCTCAGAATAAAGAGTAAGAGCTTGTTTCTTTGGGAGGTTTTTCTCAGTATAAATATTCGTTTTTGGGCTTGCAGAGTAGCTTTTGAGACAATATTTGTTTGAGAATCAGTTTTCTGTAACGGCCTTAATGCCGGAATGGACCTGCCGATAACCACCTTCCCTGAAAGCTTGTCATTCCTCTACCTCGTCGGAAAAATACTTTGGCTTCGTGCCAGCTTCGACCTAATCCCTTTGTTCCTGTCAGTTGACGGGCTTGTTATTGGGATTCCGAAACCGGAAACAGACCCGCTCTCAGCCAAGGCTTCTCGATGACGCATTCTGCGAACCACTCCTCACCGACTCCACTGATTAGTCAGCGTCTTAAGCTCATGCTTGGCTTAGCGCTCCTACTCGGTGGTAGCCTGAGCCTTTGCGGCGCCCTGCTGTACCACAATATTGCAGCGCGCTTACTGCTAGTGGCAGGGTGTCTGAGCCTCGACTGTCCAGCCCAGCCCCAGGTAGCTGAAGCAGCTCAGGTCCTCCAACAACAAATTGTTGCTGCAAGTGTTGGCATCTTTCTACTGTCTTGGCTTGGGGTCTACTGGCTGGCCGGTAACTGGATCGAACGACTTCACCGTTTTACCCAGGCGGTCAAGCGGTTTGAGGTAGATCAGGATAACCAAGCGCTGCGTCCCTTTTCTCAAACGCCTTTTCCCGACGAATTTACGCAACTCAGCCATCATTTTCAGAATACCCTCGGCCAGCTCCGCCAGCGTGAGCGCTTGATGGAGTCTTCTGCAGCGATGTATCACTTGATCTTTGAACTCGCCTCGATTGGCATGGCGGTGATGGATCTGGATGGCCGCTATTTGCGAGTGAATTCAGCCCTTAGCAACACATTAGGCTACAGCACATCCGAACTTTTGAACCTATCCCAGCAGGAGATTACCTATGCAGGGGACCAAGCGGTGAGCTCTGCGTTGGTGCAGAAGCTGCTTCAGGAAGGTCAGCCCTATGCCCAAGTGAAGAAGCGCTACGTGTCTAAGACAGGCCGTACGGTTCACGTTTTGCTGAAAATTGCGTTGATGTACGATTCAAAACATCAACCTTTGAGTTTCTTGGTTCAAGTGGTGGACTTGACCCGCCATAAATTGACGGAACAGGCGCTACAGCGAGCTGAAGAGCGTTATCAGACCCTGTTTGAAACGGCGAATGAGGGCATCTTCCAGATGACCCGCCAGGGCTACTACATCAGCGTTAACCCGGCTCTTGCAACAATGCTGGGCTATGAGTCCCCTGAGAACTTACTCACGACCTTGACTGACGTTAGTAAGCAGCTATTTCTCTCTCCTGAGCATTGGGAGGACTTCCTAGAGGAGATGGATGAACGTGGGGAGCTTGTGGACTACAAGACCCAAGTTTATCGACGAGATCAAGAGCCCATTTGGGTGTCTTTCAGTGTGCGGCCGATTCAGGATGATGTGGGCAATTGTGTCTACTTGGAAGGAACGGTGAAGGATATTACGGAGCATCATCAGGCTGAAGAAAAGCTGATGTATAGCGCGCTGTATGATTCCCTCACTAGCCTGCCGAACCGCACCCAATTCACTACGCAATTGCAGTATGCGCTGGGCCAAGCTGAGGAAATGGGCCGTGACTTTACGTTGCTGCTGCTAGATTTGGACCGATTTAAAAATATTAATGACAGCCTGGGTCCCCTGGTGGGTGACCAGTTGTTGGTTCAGTTTAGTGAGCGCTTGCGTACCTGCCTTTCTTCGAGTGACACACTGGCTCGCCTAGGGGGAGACGAGTTTGCAGTGTTGCTCGACAATACTGCTTCTTCTGAGGAGGCGTTGGAGGTGGCTCAGCGTATCCACACCAGCCTGCACCAACCCTTCCGCTTCAATGAGCAAGAATTTTTCGTCAGCGCCAGCATTGGACTGGTGCCCTGCCGAGATGATGACAGCCAGGACCTGTACACCAGCATTGAAGATTTGCTGAGGGATGCGGATATTGCGATGTACCAGGCAAAGCGTTGCCGAACGCTGTCTGAGGTCTTTGACCGTAACTCCCAGACCAATCCACTGAGCCAGCTTCAATTGGAGACTGACCTGAGGCGTGCGATTGAGCGGGGCGAGTTGCAGCTCATGTATCAGCCCATTGTTTCGGCTCTAGATGGCGCTATCGCTAGCTTTGAGGCCCTAGTCCGCTGGAATCACCCCAAACTGGGAATGATTTCGCCGACACAGTTCATCCCTGCAGCTGAGGAAAGCGGCCTAATTGTATCCTTGGGAGCTTGGGTGCTTAAGGAGGCTTGCCGCCAACTTCGAGAATGGCAGATAGAGGGTGTGGCAAAGCCTGATTTGAAGATGGCTGTGAATGTTTCGGGACGTCAATTCACCCAAGTGGATATCGTTGACCAAATCCTAGCGGTGCTGGCTGAGACAGGCTTAGAACCCCGGTGTCTTCGAGTCGAAATTACTGAAGGTGTCCTAATCGAGGATGAGAAGGGAGGTGTGGAGCGCCGTATGGGCGAGATTCGCGCCCTGGGGATTGACCTCTGTATTGATGACTTTGGGACAGGCTATTCTTCCTTTAGTCGTCTCCATCGATTCCCGGTAGATGCCTTGAAGATCGATCGCTCCTTTGTCATTTCCTCCAAAGCCCAGGAAGGGAATTGGGACATCATCAAAAATATTGTGAATCTGACGGATGATCTGGAGATGAAGGCGATCGCCGAGGGAGTCGAAACCGCCGAACAGCTTTTGCAGGTCCAAAAGACAGGTTGTGAATATATTCAGGGCTACTTCTTCTCAGGTCCTCTCTCCTCCAATGATGCGGTGAATATGTTGGAGCGAGGAGGGTATGAAATGAATTTGACTTCTACAGTGACAGACCCGAATTTTTCAGACATCACACCGGGGGGACATTTAACTTTGATCGCTCCGAGCGATGAAACTCCCCAGGATGTTAGCGAGGAGGAGCCCCCTTCCCCAGAACTTAATCAAGAGCTCCCTTCCCCAGAGCTTAATGAGGAAGCGCCTTGCCAAGAGTTTGATGATGATCCGTCCCCAGGTTCTAGTGAGGATGCACCTCCAAAAAAGCTGAGTGAGGCCCTTCCTGCAAAGTTCAATGGGGCCCCTCAAGAATCTGTAGCTTAACTCCAATGAGATTTAGTCATTAGGCAAAGCGAAAAAAGAGAGGAGCCATGCAAAAGCATGGCTCCTCTCTTTTTTCGCTTTCAACGAAGCTGCGACAGATGATTAGGCCGAGCGATTAACGGCGACCGTTGCTGGTCACAAGAGCCTGGGCATCTTCCGGTTCAGGCATACCAAAGATGTTGCAGAAGGTCTTCATCACCTTAACGCCAGAGTCTACGGACTCCAAAGGATCCTTGCGTAGACGGTGGCGTAGGCAGGTGGTGATGATGCGCTGTAGGTCTTCAACGGTGGCTTCGGTGCGGCCTTCTAGGGCAGCCAGGGCTTTGACGGCACGGTTGGCGACGAGGTCACCGCGTAGGCCATCAATGTCGAGCTCGGAGCAAACCTGGGAAATTTGGACGCGGGTGTCATAGTCCAGGGTGACCTGGGGCAAGAGTTGCTGGGCTGCGACGAGCTTTGCCTGGAGAGCATCTTGCTCTGCTTGGTGCTGGGAGAGGAAGCCTTGGGGGTCAGCATCAAATTCGGAACGCTGCTCGACCACCTGAACACGTTGTTCGGGGTCGCGAACGGTGCGAACTTCTACGCTCATGCCGAAACGGTCGAGGAGTTGGGGACGCAGTTCGCCTTCCTCAGGGTTGCCGGAACCTACGAGGACAAAGCGAGCTGGGTGGCGGATGGAAATGCCCTCACGCTCAACGGTATTCCAACCGGATGCTGCGGAGTCCAGCAGAACGTCTACCAGGTGGTCGTCTAGGAGGTTGACTTCGTCCACGTAGAGAATGCCACGGTTCGCTTTGGCGAGCAGGCCGGGTTCGAAGGCTTTGACACCTTCTGCGAGGGCTTTCTCAATGTCGATGGTGCCGCAGACCCGATCTTCCGTGGCGCCCAAAGGGAGGTCCACCATAGTGACCTTGGCCTTTGCTGTGGGGATGTCCTCACCATTGGCTTTCCGCTGGCGAACCTCGTCGCTCATGATTTCAACGTCGTTGGGATGACTGTTGAAGGGATCGTCAGCCACGACATCGATTTCAGGAAGCAGGTCTGCTAGGGCGCGGATGGTGGTGGATTTGCCCGTGCCGCGATCGCCCATGATCATCACCCCACCAATCTTGGGGTCAATGACATTGAGCATCAGGGCCAATTTCATCTCCTCCTGACCGATGACGGCGGTAAAGGGGAAAACAGCACGGCGAGCAGGAGAGGCAGTTGTCACAGAAGGTAAAGGGGAATAACGGCTTAAAAAGATTTGCTATGGCAGCACAGTCTTACCAAGCGGTTCCCTCAATCTTTGATAGAGGGCTTGAACTGCACCAAACCTTATTCTGCCATAGCATCTGAGGACTCCTGCGGGATGTCACACAGTGATGCGATCGCCATCCCGTGAACTTTGCCAAAATCTTGAATAATTGCGCCTCAACACCTAATTTGCGTGGTTCAATAGATTTTATAGAACATATGAACCTATTTGAGATGGGACTTTGAACTCTGTCGGTCTGCCTTTTGCTTTGGGGCAGCCACATGGTTGGTGCTTTTTTAAGAATTGATTGGTCTCTCTCCTATACCGCTGCTGAAGTTGACGGCCCATGCCTACCCGCCCCGCTGAGATCTTGGCTTTATTACGCAATAAGCAGGAAGATTTCAAAGATTTTGATAGTGCGACGCTAGGTCTATTGCAGCAGTACCGCACTGCTTTTAAGCAGTTGCCCCAGCTTGATGCAGCCCTGGTCAATAGCCTGATTGAGCCATTGCAGGATACGCAGGAGGGGATTTTGCAATTTCCGCTGCGTTGGAATAATCGCGAGGAAAGTTTTGAATGGGTTCGAGAGGTGCTGACGGGGGTGCGCACCTTTGCGGTGGATGGCTCCCAGATTTACCCCAGCAAGGATATTTCCATTCCGGTGGCCTTGGTCCAAATTGGCTGGTTTGAGAATCCCCACCAGCAGAATGGACAGTACGAGAAGGACATTCGCTTGGATTTGATGACGCCCTTGGAGCTGCGGGAGTTCAAGGGAGAGGCGGTGGATCGTCAGGTGAATATGCGCCGTTTCCAGATGGAAACCCAGCGTTTAGTGGAATACATCGAAGAACATGAGCGGGACGAGCAGTGTCTTGTGTTCTTGGATGGTTCCCTGGTGGCAACCTTCTCTGAGGCATTTGATCAGGAAACTCAAGCGTTTTATGTGGATTGCTTGGTGCGACTTCTGGATGCCAGTGAGCGATGCCAGGTGCCGCTAGTTGCCTACATTGATACCTCCTACGCATTGGACCTGATCACGCTGCTCCAGCAGGTTCATCAGTTACCCCCGCTGGTGTCTGGCCACGATGCTCAGGTGGTAAATCTGATGATGGAATGGGGCGATCGCACTCCCCTGTTTCGCTGTAAGCGCGACATCTTAGGCAAGCTATACGGTCCTCACAAGGACCGCATCGACTACACCTATCTCAAGACCAACGATGGCTTTCCAGCCCGTTTAGAGCTACCGGCTTGGATCCGGGAAGCAGGACGGCTGGAGCAGGTGCTGAATTGGCTGCGAGGCGAGGTGGTGATTGGAGGAGGCTATCCCTATGCCATCGAGACGGCAGATCAGGTAGCGGTGCTGCGCACGGACGATCGCAATGCCTTTTACCGCTTACTGCAGGATTGGTCTGAGGAGGAGGGGCTGAAGCTTCGTTTGTCTCGCAAGATGGTGAGCAAGGTGCGGCGACGGTAAGCGTTGCGGGTGATGACCTCGGCGGGGCAAGCTTTGATGGTTAAGTCTGCCCGCTAGGCGATTAGCGGCTGAGTTGGCTGGCCCAGTGCATACAGCTGAGGGATGTGGCGATCGCGCATCCCATGGCAATGAACTGCAGCCACAACTGGATTCGTTTGCGTCCCCATCGCCACAGCAAGATGACCAAGCTAATGGGTGCTAAAACACCCAGCTCAATCCCCAGGTTGTAATAAAAGTAGTAGTTGCTTAAATCGATGGCCCCTGCGCTGGGTAAAAGCCCAATGGGAGACTTCAGTTTGAAATTGCTCAATGGCCAGAAGATTGGCATGCCAGCAATGCCCACGGCGATGTCTAAGACCACCTGGGACAATCCAGCGAGACAGGCTTGGAGGCCTAGGTTCAATAATGCTTGGCCTCGTAGACCCCGCCAGTACAGCGCGGAGATCGTGAGCAGGGGTAAGAGCTGGCTACCCCCGATGGAGTGGGTGATGCGAATGCCATTGTGGGCTGATTGGTTCAGCCAGGGAATCCAATGATCTAGATCTGGAGCCCAGGCAATGGCGATCAGCCAGATGAGC
>CALLPZ010000317.1 GCA_938015405.1 uncultured Pseudanabaenaceae cyanobacterium | reverse complement strand
TCTTCCCGTATCGCTGATGCTGACTTGGAGCATCTTCTTGTTGATGGGTTTGGCTTGGATCAAAACCTTGCCACTGGGATCAGTAAACTTGCAGGCATTGTCGAGGAGTTTGGCGAGGACTTCTACGAGCCACTCGCTATCACCTTGGATAAGCGGAAGGTCTTGGCTGACCTCATTACAGATACTGGGTAACTTTTCCTTGGCAGCTCTGCGAACGGTGATGTTGCTTAGGGCCAAGCTGACACATTCATCGATGGCCAGGCTGTCGGTATTGAGGGTGACGCGGCCACTCTCTAAGCGGGACAGGGTGAGGAAGTCTTCCACTAGCTTACGCAGGCGTTCGGCATCGGTGACGGCCGTGTCCACCATCATTTGGCGCATCTCTAGAGGCATGTCAGGCTCACTGGCTAGACTCTCGAGGCAGACTTTGACGGTGGATAGGGGGGTTCGCAGTTCATGGCCGACGATCGCCGTTAGGTTATATCGGGTTGTTTCTAGAGCGGAAAGCTGTTCATTCAGGTTTTCAAGATCGGCGTAGGCCCGAGCTTGGATAAGGGCCACGCCAATTTGAGGGGCAATTGCCTCCACCAGGGCCAGATCTTCTTTCGCCCAGGAACTGCCTTGGGAAGAAGACGGGGCAGATTTTTTCTTGGTCTGGGTCGTCGATGCTCCGGTTGTTTTTGCTTTCCCCTTTTTGGCTTTGGATGCCTTGCCGCTGTGGCAGTGGTGTAGCTCTAGCATGCCGAGGAGTTGACCTTTGTGGGTCAAGGGGACCAGTAACCAGCTTTCGATGCAGGCCTGGCTGGCCCATTGCTTGAGATATTTGTTGCCTTGCACTCTGAGGTCGTTGGGGACAGAGTCAATGTAAACCAATTGCTCTTCGGCCACGGTGGTGGCGAAGAGTTGATTGTTTTCCAGCTGCCAGGTTTGGCCGGCTAGGGAAGAGATCCCTTCGCTGAGGTATTCATGCTCTAGGGTGATTTGGCGATCGCTATCTCCGCAGGCGTAGATTAAGCAACGACAAGCATCCTGAGTTTTCCCCAGCTCTGCCACTGCGATTTGCAGAACCTCATCTACATTGAGAGACTGGCGGATCGTCCGAGTGATCAGGTTCACCAGCCGCTCCTGGCGTTCCTGGGTGGCGATAGAACGATAGGCCTTGAGTAGCTTGTACTGTCCAGCCTGAAGATGGGTGACCAAGCGTTGAGCAAAGGGTCCAGGATCTGCACCTTGACCGTTTCTGTTCACTGGCTTCTGAAGCTGGGTGCGCGCCTTGGCAATCTTTTCTTTGAGTTCTGGTCTGTAGATCGCCACTTGATCTAGCAAGAGTTCTGCGGCGGCACAGCTGACCTCGCGGTCAAAGGTCCAGATCCCTTCAAAGCGTCGTGAAGGATCGATATGGATTTTAGCCTGAGCTTTCTGGGGGAGATTCAGCCGCTCTTCGCAAATGAGGCAGCTGGCATAGTGTTCTCCAATGACCACCAGATTCCATTCCTGGGTGAGAGGGTCATTCTCATCAAATGCCACCGTTTCATAAACGCCAGAGCGATTGCTGAAATCGGTTTCCAGAGCGGCCATGATGTAGAGCTGCTGGGTTTGCCCAGCAATGCGCTCGTAGCGGCGGGCTTCTTGGCGATAGAAGCGCTCCTGCTGAAAAGTTGCAATGACGAGTGGATGCTCATCCTCCATGGAGAGCAATTGGTCCTCCATGGCGTGGGAGAGGGCCGTGAGGGAGGACTTGAAATATAGCTGGGCACGGGGAACGTTCGCTGCTGGGCGATCGCTCAAGGCTGCCAATATTTTCTGTAGCGTTGTGGAAGGGGAGGTGCTCATGCTCGCGAGATCGAACAACACCGAAGCCGAGACACCCCACTAAAGTGGAGAAAACGGTCGTCGGGCTGTGAACAAAGGGCTACGCTGCCTCGCAAAAGCGGTTTATCCCTGGCAACGCCCCCCTACCAGGGTAGGCGGGTCAGATCCCCATAATCTCACGCTTTGGAGGCTTCCGCCGTTGCTCCTTCGGGAATTGGCGGGATTCGTTACATCTCTCGGCGTGGTTGGATATAAAGCTTCTGTTAAACCTTCTTAAAAGGGCTGTATCCCTTTATTTACAGAGCCTTTGAAGAATAATGGACCGTCAATTTAGGGCCGTTATAGGGGAATGGTAAGAGAAGCGATAACTATGCGCTGCTTCAATCACCTTTAGCCACCCTGGCGCCATGATTCCCACTTTGTCTTCTTCCCATGCTGATTCGGGAGCTGAGCTGAATTCAGATGCTAGGTCGGTGAGATCGGGAGATCCTGACGGGCAGGAGACTGGGATTTTATCCACCGTTGAGGCTGAGCTGCGAGCCGCTAAGCAGGCTGCAGAAGCGGCCAATTTGGCGAAGAGTGAATTCCTCGCAACCATGAGCCATGAACTGCGCACGCCGCTGAACGCGATCGCAGGCATGACGATTTTGCTTTCAGACACCTCTCTCAGCGCTGAACAGCGTGATTATGTTTCCACCATTCGTAGCAGCAGTGAAGCGCTACTAGCCATCATTAACGACATCCTTGATCTCTCAAAAATTGAAGCAGATAAGCTGGAGCTGAACCCTGGCATTCTGGACCTGGCTGCATGCTGCCAGTCCGTTCTGGACATGTTCAAGATCAAGGCGAAGACCAAGGGGATTGCCCTCGCCTATGAGCTTGACCCTCAGCTCCCTACAAAAATTTGGGCGGATGGAGCTCGCCTGCGCCAGGTGCTGATCAATCTGGTGGGGAATGCGGTGAAGTTCACTGAAGTGGGCTCGGTTAAGGTAAGGGTGGGGCTGGAAAAGCAGTGGAAGGAGCCAGAGGCAGAACGAGAAACCTTCCGCTTGAACTTTGCGGTGGAAGATACCGGGGTTGGGATCCCCCTCGCCAACCAGCAGCGGCTGTTCCAAGCTTTTAGCCAGGCAGATACCTCTATTACCCGGCGTTATGGGGGGACTGGCTTGGGATTGGCGATTTGTAAGCGCTTGGTGGAGCTGATGGCTGGGCAGATCTCCTTAACCAGCGAATCTAATGTGGGAACGACTTTTAGCTTTACGGTGGATTTAAGTGAGGTCGATCCCGCTTCGTTGAGAACCCAGGGGCGTCAGCATGCCCACCTCAAAGTGGTCTCTGCGCCAGTGGTGCGAGGGCCTGGTGATGAAGCCTTCCCGACGATTAGCGGAGGAGAGATCTCCCAGCCGCTGCTTCAGCAAGTTGATCAAATTGTCATGCTGAATGGTGCCCTGACGACCCTGGGCCGAGCGGACGATAATGACATCCCTCTGAAGGACAAGCTGGTGTCTCGCTACCATGCTCAGATCTTGCAGCAGCCTGATGGTGATTGGCTCCAGGATATTGGCAGTGCCAATGGCACCTATCTGGATGATGAGCTGCTGCTGCCCCATCAGCCCCGCTTACTCAATCCCAATTGTCGGATTCGACTGGGCTCCCATACTTGGTGCTATGGCGATCGCCTCTTGCCCCAAGCCCTAGCCCAGCCCACTCAGCTCAAGATTCTTTTGGTGGAGGACAGCAAGCTCAACCAGATGGTTGCCATGAAGCTGCTGCAGAAGTTTGGCCATGATGTGTCAACGGCCAATAACGGCCTAGAGGCGATCTTGGCCTTGCGGGACGATATCTACGATGTAGTGCTGATGGATCTGGAAATGCCAGAGTTGGATGGTCTCAGTGCAACCGAAGAAATTCGAGAGGGCTGGCCATTAAATCCAGAGCAATTCCCCAATCAGCCTAGTCCTTGGATCTTTGCGCTGACAGCCTACGCTACTCCAGAGGATCAGCGTCGCTGCCGCCAGGCCGGCATGAATGGCTATTTGACAAAACCCATTCGCTTGGCCGATATGGAACACACTCTCCAGGCCTGTGCGAGCCGTCTGGCTTCTGGGGTGTTGGGTGATGAGCGGGAATGGGTCAGTGCCGAGGATTACTTGGCTTCCTAGGAGCCTCCTCGATTTTATTCTGGGTACCTCATCGTGACTATTCCGAAGCGGGGGTAGAGCCTAGCCCTGCATCCAGATCCAAATTCATATGATTTGGGATGTCATCATCTAGGGCTATGACCACTTCGGGAGGAGGGCCTTGAGCTTTGGATTTAGAGGGTGCTTCCTTAGACTGCTTCGCTGGAGACTTTTGCGCGGGCTTTTTCTCAAAGGTCTCTGCGGCTGCGATCGCAGCAGCTTCAGCCTCGGCCTCCGCAGCAAGACCTCCATCTTTATCTAAGGCAATGGGGGCCTTGGTGGTGGCAACGGGTTGGCGTTCGTCCTCTCCGCTGCGAATGCGACGAATGGGGAAGTTAACTACCAGTGCGGAGAGGCGCTGGTCACTTTCGAGCATGAACTCTAGCCCTTCGTCATCGATCTCCACATACTTGGAAACGACTTCGACGATTTCTCGACGAATTTTTTCTAGGATTTGTGGAGTGATGTCGGCGCGATCATGGGCCAACAGGAGCTGAAGACGCTGTTTGACGTCATTGCGACTGTTGTCTGTGGCGCGGTTGAAGAGTTTATCGAAAAGGTCGCTGAACATTGCGTGTCTTTGGTCGGTTCACTGGGGGCTGAGCGATGGGGCCTTGCCCGAGAGGTCATTGGGCTAGCCCCTTGGGGGGAATGATGAGGAAGGCACAATGGCTAAAGGTTGCTAACCCAGTTTATTTGCCAAAGAGTTTGTTCTTGATGCGAGCGAAGAAGCCGGGGGTGAGGTCGTTGAGGTCAATGAAGGGGACTTTCTGACCATCGAGACGGCAAGCAATATTGTTGAATGCTGTGCCAGCCCAGGAATCTTCATTGGAGAGTACCAGGGGTTCGCCTCGGTTGGTGGAGACGATGACTTGCTCGTCGTCAGGGACAGTGCCAATTAGAGGAATCGCCAGGATTTCCTTGACGTCATCTACAGACATCATGTCATTAGCCTGGACCATTGCCGGACGGATTCGGTTGATGACCAGGTTGATGCGCTTGATTCCGTGGGCTTCCAGCAGACCGACAATGCGATCGCCATCCCGCACGGCGGAAATTTCGGGTGTGGTCACGATAATCGCTTCCGTTGCCGGGGCGATGGCATTGCGGAAGCCCATTTCAATACCGGCAGGGCAGTCAATCAAGATGTAGCGA
The DNA here is from genome assembly GCA_938015405.1 of uncultured Pseudanabaenaceae cyanobacterium. GTDB lineage: Bacteria > Cyanobacteriota > Cyanobacteriia > PCC-9006 > JAAUQQ01 > JAAUQQ01. Next base: position 998 of record CALLPZ010000317.1, on the reverse strand, counting down.
TAGCGCCGGGACAGTGCCCGCACCAGTTGCTTCATCTGATTGGCGTTAATCGATTCTTTGGTGCGGTTCTGGGCGGCAGGCAGCAGAGCCAGTTTCGGTTGGCGCTTGTCCTTGACCAGGGCTTGGTCGAGGCGGCACTGGCCCGCCAGAACATCCAAGGCAGTGTAGACCACACGGTTTTCTAAACCCAGGAGCAAATCGAGGTTGCGCAGACCAAAGTCAGCATCAATAACGACGACGGGGTGGCCCAGTCTAGCAATGGCCATGCCCAAGTTTGCTGTGGTGGTCGTTTTTCCAACGCCTCCCTTTCCGGAGGTGACAACGATGGCGCGACTCATGGATGGCGAGAGCTCCCGGATGAAGAGAATGCAATTTCCGTACTGTCTCGGTAGACAAGGTTCCAGCTTGCTAAGAACCAACGGTCAGTGGTCATATTCTCGTACTGACCTACCCAGGTGCAACTTTTTATCCCTGGTCCAGGCAAAGTTAAGCGGAATCTGGGCTATGCGTTAATGATTTGGATCACCGCTCTAGGACTTCGCTGACTCTGCCTGGGGTAAATCATGGCGATTGAAGCTGTAGGCCGGGGTGATGCGAATGCCTTGGGGAGTCACGTAGGCAATCTCGGGGACGGGGTTACCTTTGCCCTGGGCATCAACGCGGGCCACTGCGCCAGCAATGCGGAGTTGAGGCGCTTCTAGTTTGAGGGCCATGATGGTGCTCTGTTTGTTGCCTGCGGCTCCTGCATGGGCAATGCCCCGTAGCCTTCCCCAGACGAGGATGTCTCCATCGGCAATGACGGAGCTACCGGGATTGAGATCTCCCACAATGACCACGGAGCCGGGGTGGCGAATTTCTGTGCCGGAGCGAACCGTAGTTTGCAAATAGAGAGGTTCGGCTAGGGCTGGAGAGCCCCCCTGGCGATCGCTGGCTTTACTCAGCAGCTCTGGCAAATGGTTGACTTGATCCGCGCTGTAGCCAGACATGGCAGCAGCAAC
>CALLPZ010000316.1 GCA_938015405.1 uncultured Pseudanabaenaceae cyanobacterium | reverse complement strand
TCCCTTACCTTTGCTCAGGAGAACGATGGTATCGTCGCCATCTCCGCCCAGGTTGAAGTTGCCCACACCCGCGCCTAGCATCAAGTCCTCGCCAGCACCACCAAACACAGCGTTGTATTCACCAGCACTAAGCACTAGGTCATTCCCCTCGCCTGCAAAGAGTAAATTCCCTTTCAGACCACCACTGAGAACCAAATCATCCCCTAAGCCTGCATGGACAATGTTGCCCTTACCGCCCGTGACCAAAATGTCACCGTTATCCTTGAGGAAATCAAACTGAAAGCTAGAGAAATCTAGGCCCGGGAAATCAAAGTTTGGCAGCTTGGGCAGTGAAAGGTCAGGCAGGTCAAAGTCGAATGAAGGTAGATCTGGAAGCTTAAAGCCATCAAAGTTGAAGTCTCCCAGGCTGAATTTGGGTAAGTCAAAGTCTGGCAGCGTCAGCTTGGGCAGCTCAATGCTTGGAAAATCCAACGACAGGGAGGGGAGTTCCGGAAGGCCGAACTCCGGCAGCCCGAATTGAGGTAGATCAGGTAGTGAGAAATCGAAATCAAAGTCGAGGTCGAAGCTAAGGTCTGGAAGGTCGATATCAGGAACGAGCCGTCCTAAATCAAAGTCGAGCGAAAGCGCTGGAAAGAGGTCCTGGATAGCAGGCAGATCCGGGAAGGAGAGATCGGGGAGAACTGGCAAAGAGAGGTCATCTAGGCTGACATCTGTGAAGCGATCGCCCACTTGCATATTGCCCACCCCCAGAGTGACCAACACATCGGAGCCGAGCCCGCCAACGGCCAAGTTTGCCTTGCCCAAACCCACCAGGATGTCGTCACCGGCATCTGCCTGGCTAGTACTCAGGAAAGATGCAATCGGATTTGTCAAATCCCCATTGAGCGTCGAATCGAGACCGGCTTCTTTTGTATTGGCATCTTTGCCTGCGGCGGTTCGCTGGTCACTGCCTGCGGGCAGAAACTTATCGAGTTCAATGCCAAGCTGGTCGCCGAACAGAATATTTCCAGCACCAGCGGCCACCACAATGTCATCGCCTGCACCGCCCAGGATGCCATTACCACCGCCAGCGGCAATCAGGATGTCTTCGCTTTGGCCCACTGAAGCCAAGAGATTTGCTTTACCCAGGGCACCCATAACGGTTTTGCCGTCACCTACCCGCACCAAAGAATTGAATCCGCCAACGCCGAAGAGTTTGTCATCACCATCGCCCACCTTAGTAATCACATTCGCCACACCCGCCGCTGCCAGGGTAGAGTCACCATCACCAGCTTTAACCACAACATTGAGACCACCCACGCCAACGAGGGTATCGGTACCATCTCCCGTTTTGACTAAGACATTACCGCCACCGGCTGCGATCGCAGTTGTGTCACCACCACTGTCATGCAAAACATTAATACCGCCTGCCAGGGTGACCTTGTCATTGCCCTTGCCAGAGAGAACGACGTTAGCACCGCCCAGAGCAATGACTTTATCGTCACCACTGCCGGAGCGGATGATATTGGCCAGGCCCAGCGCACTGATGTCGTCTTTACCACTGCCGGTGTTGATGATATTTGCGCCACCGCCTGCTCGGACTGTGTTGTTGCCACTGCCACCATTGATAACGTTGACACCGCCAAGGGCCGTAATGTGATCATCACCAGCATCACCCTTGATATTGTTGCCGATACCACCAGCCACAATATTGTCGTTGCCATTGCCGCCGTTGAGATTGTTGTAGCCACCAATGGCATCAATGGAGTCGTTGCCGTTGCCGCCGTTGAGATCGTTATGGGCTGCTCGGGCGACTAGGCGATCATTTCCATCGTCACCGTGGATTTTGTTGCTGGCGCCATAGGCCGTGATGGTGTCATCATGACGACCGCCATAAACGGTGTTGCGAATGCCATAGGCCTCGATGTCATCCCTGCCACTATCGCCATAAACCTTGTTATGGCCACCCCGGGCCTCGATATCATCATTGCCGTTACCACCACGAATATTGTTGTATCCGCCATTGGCGATAATGCGATCATGACCATCGCCGCCGCGAATTTTGTTGTGGGCTGCCGTCGACTTAACGTAGTCGTTACCTGTCCCAGCATCGATATCGGCATGGAGGCCAAACGAATAGATTTTGTCGTTTCCGGAGTCACCTCGAAGCTTGTTGGAAGCACCGTAGGCTTTGATGGTGTCGTTACCCGAGCCACCGTAAACTTCGTTTCGTCCGCCCTTGGCGGTGAGTCTATCGTGGCCACCGTTACCGTAGAGCCAGTTTGAAGGGGTGAAAGCATTGATCGTGTCATTACCGCTGCCACCACGCTTGTAGGGTGAAGGTGAGTAGCGATTCCAGCCATCTGCCAAGATGTCTGCAGGGCTGGGAAGCTTGGGGAGTTTGGGGAGTTTGGGCTTACCCATGGTTCGTCTCCTAAATCGTTGAATGAATGACGTTGACTTGTTAGAAATTTGAGGCGGTTAAGTTCAAAGCCGCTTGGCTCTGACGACCTGGCTTCAGCTACAGGGTGTAGCGAGCAGTGCTGCGGATCTGCCCGGTTTTGGGGTCAATGCGTAACGCCTTTGCGGGCGTGCCTTTGGTAAAGAGGTTTTGGCGCAGATCTCGAACCATGAGGCGACCGTGGCCGTAAGGCGCAATGAACTCCATAAACCAGAGATTTTTGCCACCGACCCATTCGTCTTGCTGGAGAACGTAATTTCCGGTCCGGACTTGGGCTTCAACCTCATCGGTGAGCCAGGCCCAGTTGAAGAATCCAATGGGCTCACCGTTGCGTTCGTAGTAACGGTACTGACCGTGCAACAGGCTGGGCATGATGCGTTCCACGAGATCACTGATGCTATAGCGGCAGTGCAGCTCGGATTGCAGCATCAGCCAGCTAATGGAGCCGAGCTGTTGCATGCGTTCTGGCCCAGTGAAATCTGGGAAAGAGCGCGGTTGGTTTTCAATGGACTGTTGAGCGGATGGCGATGGCGAGTTGGGTTTTACAGCTGGGGAAGCGATCGCATCTTCCCCGAGATAAGTTGTTTTTTTAGGCTGGGTCTGGGTTGTAAGCATGGGTCACTGTGAGGGACTGAAGGGTCGCAATCAAAGGGTTGCTTTGATTTGTCCTCAAGGTATCCAGGCGATCGTTCGGCCTCCGTTTGCCCAGCGTTGCAAGTTTGAGGATCTGTCGAACGCCCCAA
>CALLPZ010000315.1 GCA_938015405.1 uncultured Pseudanabaenaceae cyanobacterium | reverse complement strand
CAGAGAGCCTGCTGCCCGACCAAATATACTAAAGCCCGATCCCAATAACCAGCGAGCATCTGCGCCAATGCGGGGACCAAAACCAGAAAAGTCTTGAGTGACTAAGGCTTGGGCATTCGTGAAGTCGACGCCATCGTATTTAACCGTGAGGTCCTGCTCCGTATCCACAAAGCGCAGACCCGAGAACAACCGCAGATCAAATTGCTGACCCAGCTCCAGGGCATATCCCAACTCTAGGTCCGTGGTGGTGTAATCCAGGGTGGTATTGGCCGAGGCTGTCTCAGCGCGATCGTTTTGGGAGGGATGGCTCAGGGTGGAGAACAAAAAGCCATTGTCGGGACGTTCTACGCTGGCATTGCCATCACTCTCGATGCTTAGCCAGGTCAAGCGTCCATCGACGTTGCCTTTGCGGTAACCCACTGCAACACGGGTGTTGGCAGTGTCATGGTAGTCAACGATGGCCAAATCTCCTCCCACGGCGAGCGCTTCGGAGTCGTCCACGATGGCAAAGTCAAACACATCACTGGGATTGGGCTCAAAGAACAGTACTTCGCCAGAGAGGTAAAGGCCCTGGGGGCGATCGCTGGATTCAATGGCCAGCTCGGTTTCTCGCTCTATGGCTTCAGCATCAACGACGATGGCCTCATCATCCACGCTTTCGTCACCTAAGATTTGTTGCTTGAGATTGTCAATTTCCTGGCGCAGCATTTCCTGCTGTGCTTCAAGGCGGGTCAGCTGTTCCCGGAGCATCTCAGCCTCGGTTTTTTGAGCCAGGGCTGGACTGCTGGAGAGCACCATGGCAGCTCCAATTAAGCTGGGCAGTGCAGCCCTTGTCAAACCCTTGTTCCCATACTGTTGCTGTGACATCTGACTTTTTAAGTAAGTGATCATGTTGGGCCGGTCAAACCATCATCTTGGAATGGCTTTGGCGAGTTCAGACTTGGGGGGAGGCTTTAACCTCCACGGCTTAGCCAGGCACCTCCACTCGAAGCTTGCCTGTTAGGGCTGCTGACGCCTGGGCTTGGGACATTTCTTGGAGCTGGAGCCTTAATTCCGGGCTGAGCAGCAAGAGCAGTTGCTCATTGATGGGGGTATTGAGTGCATCGGCATCCTTGGGACTGGGATTGCTGGAGCGAATGATGTTGACGCCCAGACCCCCGTCGATGCTGTCCTCATCGGCCCCGCCAAACAGGGAATCATCCCCGGCTTCGCCAAAGAGTTGGTCAATGCTGCGCTGACCAAAGATCTGGTCATCGTCGAGTCCACCAAAGATTTGGTCTTCGGCTAGGGTCGTGTTGAGGTCCAAGCTGCGATAGATGAGCTGATGCTGTCGAGGCAGGCCATGGAGATAGTTGTGGTTCTCTTCAGATTCATCCAAATAGCTCTCTTGTAGTTGGAAATTGAGATTCACTTGACCGTTAATCCAAGGTAGGAGCAGGGTCGCATTATCGCCGAGGAGTAAATCACTGCCGGCTTCGCCAACCAGCAAATCATTGCCCGCTCGAAGCACATAGGACTGGTCCCGCTGACTATGGGCGATGCCATGGTCATCTTCGTAGAGGTCTCGGAGGAATGTGTCTACGTCTGCTTTGAGTTGGTCTAGGCTTTGTGCCAGCTCCGCTTCATCGACATTCTGAGTAGTAATGATGGGGGTGATCAGGTTTCCGTAGTCGCCAACGACAAAATCATTACCCCCTGCCCCATTAATCGTGTCGTTGCCCTGGTCACGATTCCACTCTGGCAAGTTCGGGCTGGTCAGTCGCTCTTGCTGGGAATAGCCGTAGTCCCAGAAGCTGCCATTGAGGTATGGAAGCTCATCTAGAACAGGGCTGAGCTGGAAGCTGTCATCGCCAAAGAGATGATCATCGCCATCGCCCCCGCTAATGTTGTCGTTGCCCATAAAGAGCTGGTTGGGACCCGAGGTGGGAGCAGTTGTATCTGCGACAAGACCGGAAACAACATTGAGAACCTGACCATCAAACTGGTTGATGATGGCTCGGAGATCGGCTAAGCGATCGCCCAGGTCGCTGTCGGTGTTGGGCAAGCCGGGTTGTAGGGGGCCTAGGGCGATGGCGCTGTCACCCACCACTAGGTCATTGTCACTACCCGCATCCAGCACATCGTTGCCGATGGATAGCGTTTGGTTGGGCTGTTGGCGGTCTCGGCCAATTTCCACATCATGGAGGTCATAACTGAGCTGGTTCAATTCCCTCGTCAGTTCTTCCAGCAGGTTATCTAGGCCTGCATCGCCCGTGCGCAACGGCATGATGAGGCTGTAGTCATCCCCGATGACCGTATCCTCACCGGCTCCACTGAGAATATTGTCATTGCCAGGCAGCCAGGCCTGATGACCCGAAACACTGGGAACCACTTGAACTAAGGGCTTCACCTGGAGGCCATCGTTCGTGGTGAGTCCCAAGGCGAGGGGATTGCTCTCTTGTCCCTCTTGGTCGACGGCCAAAATGGGCAGTAGGCTTTGGTCAGGATTGGCATTCACTCGAACCGATGGGGTGACCACCGTGCCCAAGCTGCCGAGCTGGAGCGGTCCTCCCGGTGCCTGTTCAATGAGGTGGAGGCCATGGGTGACATTGGGATTCTCGCTCTCCCAAGGCACAGCGTTAAATTGGTCGTCTCCAATAAAGAAGTCACTGCCGCTGCCGCCGACAATTTGATCATCGCCGCCATTGCCTTCAGCGTAGTTATCTCCTTCCCCGGCATCAATTTGGTCCGCACCGCCCTGGCCAAAGATTTGGTCATCGCCTGCTCCGCCGGAGATGACATCAGCACCGCCCGCAAAGGTCACCAAGCGCTGTTGGGTTGTTTTCCAGCTGCCATCACCATTGAGGGCTCGACTTCCATCAGGGTTGTATAGGCCACTCAGTAGGAGACGTTCCGCCGCTGCCAAGGTATCCGCTGTGAGATTGTTGGTCGCGAGTTCATCGGAGCTGACTACGCTGACCACTTCCGTGAGGATGACGTCCCGATGCCAACTGCCGCTGGCATTCTCGCGGGGTAAACCATTGGGGCTGTAGTCCCGGATGATTTGCCCCGTGTCGCCGAGGATCGTGTCATGGCCAGCATCCCCTTGAATTTGGTCATTACCGAGATCGCCATAGAGCTCGTCATCACCCGCGCCCCCGGAAATGGTGTCGTCACCCCGTTGGCCATTGATGATGTCATTACCGCCATCGCCTTGGAGCTGGTCCCCGGCGGAGATGCGATCGATATCGTCGAAGCGCACCACATCGCGAATGACATCATCAAAGGGGAAGGAATAGCGTTCCCAAGTGCGAGACTCGGGGTCGAGAGGGCGGCGTTTGAGGCTGCCATTGTCCCCCAGGATGACATCAGCTTCGCTGCCGCCTTCGATGTGGTCCGCGCCATCGCTACCGCCAGTGACATTGTGACCCCCGATCAAATCATCTTCGCCACTCCCGCCAAAGATGCGGTCATCTCCCTGCTGTCCCAGGATCTTGTCATCGCCCTGGTCGCCGTAGATGACGTCATTACCTGCTCCATCAGCGTCAGTGGTGAATAGGGATTGGTAGCTATCTTCGCGGCTGAGCTTAAAGTCTCGCTGGCCATGGTCACCCATGATTAAGTCTGCTGTTTGCTGACCATACACAATGCGTTGACCAGTAAAGTCAGTGCCATTGAGTCCCCAGAGCAGTTCTAAGCCGCTGGTTTGGTAACGCCAGTAAAGTTCTAGCTGTCCATCTCCGCCAAAGTCATCAAAGGCACCCACCTCCCAATTTTGATCGGGTAGGGATGGCAGGGCCAGGACCTGATCGCCTATGGCTTGAACGCCGTTTAAGAAGCGACTGAGCAGGACATTGCTGAAACGGTTGCGCAGGAGAAGGTCCTGTTGACCATCTTTGTTAATGTCTGCGATGCCTTCCACAACCCAGCCCAAATCTAAGGGTGCTGCATTGAGAACGGTGCTGCCAATATCGCGACCTTGGTTCATAAAGGTTGCGACCAAGGTGCCATCAATTTGACTCCGCCAGAGCAGATCTTCTTGGCCATCGTTATTGAGGTCGCCAGAGCCTGCAATTCGCCAGTTTTTATCGATGGGCGTAGCGGGTAACACCTGGCTGTTGCTGTAGTTTGCGCGATTCAAAGACCAGAGGAGAGTTTGGGCGATCTCCTGGTTGCGCCAGAGCAGATCCTCATTGCCATCTCCATTGAAATCGCCTACGGCCTGGATTTCCCAGTTGGGGTCTGTCACCGTGGGACCGACAAAGAGATCCTGGAGAACTTCATCTCCGTTCATCAGTCGCAGCGAGGTTTGGCCTGTGCTGAGATTGCGCCAGACGCCATCTGCCTGCCCATCTTGGTTAAAGTCGCCGCTCCCCACTAAAGTCCAGCCCGTGCTGCGGCTATTAAATTGGTTTTGAACCAGGGCGCTGCCCTCTAGGAACCAGCTGACTAGGCCATTGTCGCTACCTTTGTTGAGAACACTTTGGGATTGGAAGGTAATTTCGTTGAGATTCCACAGCAGCTCCGTGCCGGTGAGGCGATTGCGCCAGTACAGGTCTGGCGAGCCGTCGGCGCTAAAGTCTGCTAGGGCGCTAATGCTCCAGCTTTGATCGGGGAGGGACGGAAGCTGAAGTGAGGCATCTCCGGCAAAGGTGAGGTTATTAAGGAAACGTGCGAGGAGGACATGGTTGTTTTGGTTACGTAGGAGCAGGTCTTGCTGTCCATCTTGGTTGATGTCTGCGAGGCCTTCGATACTCCAGGTCAAATCTAAGGCGGGAACCTGGAGAACGCTGCTGCTAAATTCCTTGCCTTGATTGAGGAGCCATAGCGCCATCGTGCCGTCGATCTTATTGCGCCAGATTAGATCCGTTTCTCCATCTCCATTGAGGTCACCGGCGGTGGCAATGTGCCAATTGCTATCGACATTAGAGGCGGCCAGTGAGCCCTGGTTGATCAGGTTGATGCCATCAAATTCCCAGAGCAAATTGATTGCGGCGGCTTGGTGACGCCAGAGCAGATCTTCTTGTCCATCGCCGTTAAAGTCAGCGACGGCTTCGATGCGCCAATTGGCATCTTGCACCAGGGGTCCAACGAATAGATCGCGTAGGATCTCACCATTATTCATTAGTCTGAGTGCGGTTTGTCCGGTCACATCGTTCCGCCAGACGGAATCCACTTTGCCATCGTCATTGAAGTCGCCACTGCCCATCAGTTGCCAATCTGTGGACTGACTGTTGAAGAGGCTGGGGACAAACTCAATGTTTTGGAGGTTCCAAATAACGGGGAGACCGTCGTTTTGGTTTTGCCAAATGATGTCAGCATTGCCATCTTGGTTGAAGTCGCCGACGCCTGCGATCGCCCAGCTACTATCTGGGCTGGGCAAGGCATTGAGGACGGACTGTCCCAAATAGTTGGCATCGTCCATGAACCAGACGCGTTCTTCTGGAATGAGTGGGTTGCGCCAGAGAATATCGGTGCGACCATCCTGGTTAAAGTCTCCGGTGTCGGCGACGCTCCAGTCCAAGTCCAGGGAAGGTTGGCCGATAATTTGACTGCCTGAGGCATAACTGGTTCCGTCCATAAACCAAATGAGGTCTAAGGGAACCGTGGTGTGGCGGATTAATAGGTCCGATTTTCCATCGCGGTTAAAGTCCGCAATGGTAGCCACATCCCATTCAAGGCCTAGGGCGGGTAGGCTCAGCACGACTTCACTGAGGTAGCGCTCGCCTTCCATGAGCCAGGCATCAATCTGGCCGCTTTGGCGATCGCGCCAGACGATATCTGTGAAGCCATCTCCATTGAAGTCACTCGCGCCAATGATTTCGAAATCGCTGCCGCGCAGTGAAGGCGTTTTGACTTGCTGGGTCACATTGACCCCGTTGCTCACCACGATTTGGATGGCCAGCTCTCCAGTATTCAGCTCCCGCCACAGCAGATCGTCGCCGCCATCCCCATCAAAGTCTGCGGCGGTTGCGATGCGCCAGAGCCCTTGGCTGACATCGAACTCATCACCATGGATGAGGTCAGCTGCGGTGCCGCCAAAGATGGTGTCTTCGCCCAGGCCCCCGTAGATGCTGTCAGTGCCACCGATGGTGGGAGAGGTGCTAGTGAGGGTATCCAGCTGGAAGTCTGCTAAGCCGTTATCACCCAGGATTCTGTCATCGCCAGCTTGGCCAAAGATGCGGTCGGCACCAGTACCCCCGAAGATCCAGTCGAGGGCATTGCCGCCATCAATTTCATCATCGTCACCGATTTCGGGCTGGGTGGTTTGGGCCTGGCTTGCTGTGCCTGCTGTGTAGAGGATTTCACCATTGTCGCCGAGGAGAATGTCGCGATCGCCCCCTCCCTCAATGCTGTCTTTACCCTCGCCCCCTAAGACGATATCGGCCCCTTCATCACCCAGGAGGCGATCGCTGCCACCTTGGTCGGCAAGGTCTGTGGTGACTTGGCTGAGAATGCCCGCTTCGTAAACCAGTTTGCCGTTATCACCGAGGATAATGTCTGCTCCATCACCGCCGCTGGCCGTATCCCCTTGGGCAGCGCCGAGGATGATATCTTGGCCTGCATCGCCGGTGATGGTATCGATGCCACCTAGGGCTGCGATCGCGCCATCCTCAGGTGTGGAAATTTCATCGAGCGTGTTGAGATTGCCATCGAGGCTATAGTCCACATGGCCGTTATCGCCGGAGATAATATCGTCGCCTGCTTGACCCGCAATTTGATCCTCGCCACTGCCCCCTAGGACGATGTCGTTGCCTTCGCCCGCATCGATTTCATCCTGGCCCCCTGTGGCTAAGGCTTCAGATTCGAGGCGGCTGATTTGGCCATTGCTGAAGCTGACTACCGCTCCGTCGCCAAACAGAACGTCATTGCCGGTTTGACCCTGGATTGTGTCATCGCCTAGGCCTCCTAGGGCAATGTCGTTGTCTTCGTTGCCTTCTAAGGTATCTGTGCCGGCCACGCTGGGGTCGAGGCTTTCCAGTTGGGTGAGCTGACCTGCGGTGAAGCTGAACTTGCCATTGTCACCAATCAGCTTGTCGTCTCCGCTGCCCCCTGTGAGGGCATCATCATCTGCACCACCCAGGAGGCGATCGTTGCCTTCATTGCCCGCGATCGTATCTTTGCCGCCCAGTTCGCTATCTGTATCAGGGGTTGCGACAGCATCTAATGTCGAAAGGTCGCCATCTGCTTCATAGTCGAGATAACCGTTGTCACCCAGCAAGGTATCGTCATCGGCTCCACCGGTCAGGTTGTCATCACCAAAGCCGCCAAAGCCAATGTCATCGCCGACGTCACCACTAATGCTATCTGTGCCGCCGATGCCGGGGTCTGTGGTTTCAATGCGGCGAATCACACCAGCATTGAAGAGCACTTGGCCATTGTCGCCCAGCATAATGTCTGCCCCGGCTTGGCCCTTCAAATCATCATCGCCAGAACCACCCAGGAGGACATCATCATCTTCATTGCCTTCTAGCTCATCCTGGCCTGCCTCATCCGGATTGAGCGTGGTGATTTCGGTGAGTTGACCATTGGTGAGTTGAAGTTGACCATTGTCGCCTAGGAGCTTGTCTTGGCCCTCACGGCCATAGAGCTGGTCATCACCGACGCTGCCAATGAGGATGTCGTCATTGGCTCCACCGTCAATGTTGTCGCCTGCGCCCTGGTCGTAATCGCTGAGGGGAGTTGTGACTGCATCTAATGTGGCGCGATCTCCATCTACCCCGTACTGCACTGAGCCATTGTCACCCAGGAGAATGTCATCTCCTTCTGCCCCGGTAATGGTGTCTGCTCCAGCCCCCCCGAGGACGATGTCATTGCCTTGATCGCCGCTGAGGAGACTGTCATCCCCGCCAACCGCAGGGTTGGTGCTGTTGACCTGGTCCAGTTCACCGTTCACGTAGAGAACTTCGCCATTGTCTCCCAGGACAATATCGTCATCCGCTTGCCCCTGGGCCCGGTCAGCACCGCTGCCGCCAAGAATGACATCGCGTCCTGTATTGCCTTCTAAGGTGTCGTCACCTGCCACCGTGACATCGCGGCTTTCAATATGGCTGATGCTGCTGTCAGTGAAGACGACTCGACCGTTATCACCCAGGAGTTGGTCATTGCCCTCGTTGCCTGAGACGGTGTCGTTGGCTGCGCCAGCGATCGCCACATCATCGCCGCTGCCACCGCTCAAGGTATCGTCATCCCCAAATTCTCCCCCAGTTTCAGGTGTGGCAATTTCATCTAAGGTTGTTGCATCACCATCCACTCCATAGTCGAGATAACCATGGTCACCCAGCAGGACGTCATCTCCAGCCTGTCCCTGGATTTGGTCTTTGCCAGCGCCCCCTAGAAGGATGTCATTATCTTCATTGCCTTCCAGGATGTCATCTCCTCCAACAGTCAGATCCGTTGCATCAATGCGGCTGACCTCTCCAGCGGTGAAGTTAATTTCACCGTTATCGCCCAGAATGACGTCATCACCCGCATTACCAAAGACTTGGATATCGGAGTCCGCGCCAGCCAGGATGATGTCATCGCCCTCATTGCCTGTCAATTGATCCGCTGCGCCAATGGTGGGGTCGGTGGAGGCAATGCGGCTGAGCTGCCCCGCTTCCAACTCAACTCGGCCATTGTCTCCCAGGATGATGTCATCGCCAGCCTGGCCAGAAGCATTATCTGCGCCACTGCCGCCCAGGATGACATCATCCCCATCGTTGCCTTCTAGGCTATCGGCACCTGCGACGGTCACATCACGGGTCTCGATGGTGGTAATCAAACCAGCCGTTAAGCTAACCCGACCGTTATCCCCCAGGAGGGTGTCATTGCCTGCATTGCCGGAGAGTTGGTCATTGGCAGCACCCCCGATCGCAATGTCATTGTCTTCACCGCCCAGCAGGACATCGGCATTACCGATATCTCCATCTGTATCCGGTGTGGAGATTTCATCCAGAGTGGTTGTGTCACCATCCACGCCATAGTCGAGGTAGCCATTGTCCCCTAGGAGAATGTCTTCTCCGGCTTGACCTTGCACTTGGTCTTGCCCCGCACCACCCAGAATAATATCGTTGTCTTCGTTGCCTTCCAGGACATCATTCCCGCCTTCATTCAAGGCTGTCGTCTCAATACGACTGACTGCCCCGGCGGTGAAATTAATCTCGCCGTTGTCGCCCAGGATAATATCGTTGCCAGCATTGCCGGAGACCTGGGTATCAGCCGCAGCGCCCGCAATGATGATGTCATCATCTTCATTGCCGCTAATGGCATCACTGCCCCCAGACCCTGTGATGGTGCTGGCAATACGATTGATGATCCCACCCACAAACTTCAGCAGGCCATTGTCACCGAGGATGCGGTCTTTGCCTTGGTTCCCCGATAGATTGTCTCCAGCGGCTCCACCGATGATGATGTCATTCCCCTCATTGCCTTGGACGATATCGGCATCGCCCGAGCTGGGGTCGGTGCTAACGGCTTCATCTAGGCTGCTGAGGTCGGCATCTTCGTTGTAGACTAAGCGACCGTTATCGCCAAAGAGTGCATCATCACCGTCATCACCAGTGATGTTGTCTTGGCCTGCGCCACCAAAGATGAGGTCGTTGCCACCATTGCCGCTGAGTTGATCGCCCTGCCCCACCGTGGTTTGGGTTGACTCAATTGTGGCTAGTTCGCCATTTTCAAAGGTGATTTGGCCATGGTCACCCAAGATACGATCGCCACCGCCATCGCCGCGAATCTCATCGGCCCCGTCATTACCCAACAGGTTGTCAACACCCACACCGCCGGAAATCTTGTCATTGCCATCGCCCGCATCAATGCTGCTGGTCATGGCGGTGAGATTGCCTGCGGGCTTCACCACTGCGCTAGCGC
>CALLPZ010000314.1 GCA_938015405.1 uncultured Pseudanabaenaceae cyanobacterium | reverse complement strand
GCGAGCCCTGAGGCGGGCTCAACTGTTTGGATTTAGGGAGGTGGCTTTTGCGGACGGCAAACTGACTTCAGTGGTGCAGGTGTTGCCTAATTTAGAGCCACCCGTCGGTGAGGAAGGAGTGAGTCCGTCTTTGCCAGACATCGCGGTGCCAGAGATTACGGTGCCTGAAGTCGCGGTGCCAGAGATCGTGGTGCCTGAGGTGACGATTCCTGGGGTGACGATTCCTGGCGGCACGATTCCCGAAGTCACGGCTCCCGAGGTCTCTGTACCTGGGACGACTCAACCTGTTGATAGTGATGCTCCGGTTTCTGAGGAGGCGATTTCTACCTCTTCTATGCCGGTCTTATTGCAATCCCAGATCAGCAGTTTGCGGGCGATCGCGACACCATCACTTCCCCGCAGCCTGCATCAACTCACCCACGGTAAGTTTGTCCTCAGTGCTGAGCGGATGACTGCTCCATGGTCCATGGTGTTTGCTGTCCCCTCTCGCTAGCCATTGCCCCTGGGGAGCATTGACTCTCCCTCTGGATGCTGTTGTCATGAGCCACCTTCTTGGGCAAATCTTCGCTTTGAATTGTTGAGGCGAAGACCAGAGCCCAATCTTGATTTCTGAATCTTCCCTCGCTGATGCAGCGGGGGATTTTTCTGGGTGCTTGTGGGCAGGATGGCCCTATGGATAAACCATGACTCAGGAGAGACTGCTTGAAATTGCCTTATAGAGGTGCTTGTAGCGGATGAATACACTCTGTTTCTTAATCCCGACTTTTAAAGTCGGGATTGTTTGACGCCCCTATTGCCCCATGTTAGGTTTCTCTCAACTGGGAAAAGTGCAAGGGCATAATTCCTAAATTTCCAAAGTTTTCCAGCATCACCGCATTGGTTAGAAGGAAGGTATCGTCATGGTTCAGGCTACTTTAAGCACCGCTCGTTCCGCCCTCAAAGGTCTCCGGTGCCGCGAATGCGGTGAAACCTACGACTTGGCTGCCAAACATGTCTGTGAAGATGTTTGTTTTGGTCCCCTGGAAGTGGACTACGACTACGACTACATCAAGCAAGTTGTGAGTCGCGAAACCATTGAGGCCGGTCCCAATTCAATCTGGCGATACCGAGCCTTCCTTCCGGTAGAAACGGATAACGTCATTGATGTGGGCACAGGCATGACGCCTCTGCTCCAGGCCAATCGTCTGGCCAAGCGCCTCGGCCTGAAAAAGCTCTACATCAAAAACGATGCGGTGAATATGCCCACCTTGAGTTTCAAGGATCGGGTGGTCTCTGTGGCTCTGAGCCGTGCCCGGGAGCTGGGCTTTTCAACAGTCTCCTGTGCAAGTACTGGCAACCTGGCCAACTCCACGGCGGCGATCGCTGCCCATGCTGGTCTCGACTGCTGCGTCTTTATTCCATCTGACCTAGAAGCCGGAAAAGTCCTCGGCACTGTGGTTTATAACCCCACTGTGATGGCGGTGAAGGGAAATTATGATCAGGTTAATCGCCTCTGTAGTGAGGTGGCCAACAGCCACGGCTGGGGCTTTGTGAATATCAACCTGCGCCCTTACTATTCCGAAGGCTCGAAGACGTTGGGCTATGAAGTGATTGAGCAGCTGGGTTGGGAATTGCCGGACCATGTGGTTGCGCCTCTGGCTTCTGGCTCGCTGTTCACCAAGATCCACAAGGGCTTCAACGAGTTTGTCAAAACGGGGCTCGTTGAAGAAAAGCCCGTGCGCTTTAGCGGTGCTCAAGCGGAAGGTTGTTCTCCGATTTCCCAAGCCTTCAAAGAAGGTCGGGATTTCATTACACCCGTGAAGCCCAACACCATCGCCAAGTCCATTGCCATTGGTAACCCCGCTGACGGCATTTATGCCCTAGAGCAGGCCCGCAAAACCAACGGCAACATAGAAGATGTGACCGATGCAGAAATCATCGAAGGCATCAAACTCTTGGCCGAGACCGAAGGCATCTTCACTGAGACAGCTGGAGGAACAACCATTGCAGTGCTGAAAAAGCTGGTTGAAGCAGGCAAGATTGGTCGCGATGAAACGACCGTGGCCTTTATCACAGGCAATGGCCTCAAAACCCAGGAGTCCATGGCTGGAGCCACGAGTGCCCCCCTCTTAATTGAGCCTAAGCTGGCGAGTTTCGAGCAAGCGCTGGAACAATCCCACAGTCTTTAGGGCCTAGCTCTCTCCTTTTCTTTTCTCCGCTCCTTTTGGAAAGGGGCTAGGGGATAAGGATGTCTTGCTTCTGGCCGAGCGCTGAGTCGGTCCAGTAGTAGGGAGGGAGAGGCCATTCTTTCAAGCAGGCTTAGCCTGGACTAAGACGCTAGAACCTCCATCTAAAAATCAACTCTTTCAATCCATGACTGTTAAAGTTCTCATTCCCACTCCCCTGCAAAAATTCACCAGTGGTGAAGCTTCGGTTGAATGCGATGCCGAGAATATCAATGCTTTAGTTGAGGCCCTGGAGGCAAACTTCTCTGGTATTAAAGCTCGCCTCTGTGACGAAAATGGCAAGCTGCGCCGCTTCCTCAATTTCTACGTTAACGAAGAGGATATTCGTTTCTTGGAGAACCAGGACACTGAACTCAGTGATGGTGATGAAATTAGTATCGTCCCTGCTGTGGCTGGTGGTTGATTGTTGTCGGATCTATCCCTGAGCAGAACGGTCGAAGCTCATCAGGCTTCGACCGTTCTGCTTCGCTTGGGTTGTGGAAATAAAAAGCTTGGAAATTGGCGAGACTAAACGCGATCGCGGCCCATTACATCCCCCATCACCCGCGTCAGCATACTGAAAAAGGCTAGGAAAGCGGTGGCAGTCCATAGCTTGTCCCGAGTCTCACGGCTGTTGAACTCAATTTTTCTGCCTCGACCGCTGCCTGCGCCATCCCGTTCCTGGTCGTAGATAATTTTCTCCACATACCAGCGGTCGGACTTACCGGGATAGCGGAATTTGGCATTTTCCAAGAGTCGAGCTGCCAACTTGCGATCGCCCTTGGCTGCCCTCAATAAATTGGGGTTAATGTTGCCTGGTGCAACCTGTTCTTTGATAAGACCAATGATGACAATGGCAAATCCAAGGGCAATAAGCACTGCAAGGACAGCTTTGGGGGAGATGGCAGCAATGACGACGGGCATGGTTGGCTGAGAAGGAAAGTGCCCTATCTAATACAGCCATGGCTCCAGCAATTCCAATTTCTCTGAGTACAGGGTAACCGTCGTTGAACCTGATGGCTCGAGCTGGAGTTACGACTCGCAGAACTCGGCGATCGCCCCCACTAACTGCTCCACCTCATGCTCCAAACTGAGGTAATGAACGCAAGCTCTCACACAGTTGGGGTCGGCAATAAGCCGGACATACATCTGTCGGTCTTCGAGGAACTTAACCAACTGGGCATGCTTATTTCTCTTTGCGCCATCGGTTACCTGGAAGGAGACAAGGCCAGATTCTGGGGCCTCGGTCCGCAAACAGGTGATGGCTGGAATGTTTTGTAGACCTTGCCACAGCTGGGCACTGAGGCTGAGGAGGCGATCGTAGCGAGCCTGGGCATTGCCCCACTCGTTCTGGAATTCGATGGCGCGCTGGAGCCCCGCATAGAGCGGGTAAGAAGAGGTTGCCACTTCGTAGCGTTCACCATTGGGCTGCCAGCCAGCGGGTTGGCCCCGGTCTCCATATAAGATGCTGCGCCAGCCAATGTAGGTCGGTGCCAGTTCATCACGAATGGCAGGGCGAACATAGAGACC
>CALLPZ010000313.1 GCA_938015405.1 uncultured Pseudanabaenaceae cyanobacterium | reverse complement strand
GCAAGACCTCGCCATTGTTGGCACAAAAGGGGCCGCTAACCTGGAGCCGATGGGGACCGTTGTCTCCTTGGAGCGTCCATTCCGGCCGGGTTTCGAAGTGACCATAATGAAGGCAGGCATGATCTTTGAGATCTGCGGGCTCGTGGGGGGCTCCGCGCTCAGTCAGGTAGCTCGGTGCGGCGCAGAGTAGGCGAGGGATCTTCGAGAGTGGCTGGACGACAAGGCTCGCGGCTTGGGGAGCAATGCCAATGCGCAGGGTCAGATCGTAGCCCTCAGCGATGGGATCAATCTGACGATCTTCTAGGGTGAGTTGGAGATGGAGTTCTGGGTATTGGGCGGCAAATTGGGCGATGGGCTGGGCCAGGGCTAGGGTGCCAAAGCTCATGGGGGCATTGACTCGCAGCATTCCCATGGGTTCGGCTTGGAGCTGGGTAACGGCCTGCTCGGCTTCGGCTAGGTCTGCCAGGATGGCACGGGCGCGATCGCAAAAGGCGAGCCCTGTTGCGGTCGGGCTGACGCGGCGGGTGCTGCGCTGGAGGAGTTGCACTCCCAACTTGTCTTCCAGGTCAATGACGAGGCGATTAACCGTGGAGCGAGATAGGCCCATTTGTCGGGCGGCGGCCGAAAAGCCTGCAGAGTCCACGACCTGCACAAAGGCTTTAAGTCCGGCGAATTTATCCATGGCGATCGTCCCGCTTCACTCCAATCCACCCAGCCCTAATTGTCTCAAATATAAGGACAATCTGTATTTTGTTTGCCTAATTGTCTTTCCAGAAAAGTCAACTCATACTGGAATCAGTCTTACCGGGAGGGAACGCCATGATTACAATTCGCGCAGCAAAAGACCGTGGCACTGCTGACTTCGGTTGGCTCAATAGCAGCCACAGCTTCTCCTTTGGCAACTACCAGGATCCTGACCAAATGGGCTTTGCCAGTCTGCGGGTGATCAATGAGGATAAGGTCGCACCGAGTGGTGGCTTTCCCACCCACGGTCATCAAGATATGGAAATTGTCACCTATGTTCTCGAGGGTGAGTTGGAGCATAAGGACAGCATCGGCAATGGCTCTGTGATTCGCCCTGGCGATGTCCAGCGTATGAGCGCAGGCACGGGCATTCGTCACAGTGAGTACAACGCTTCTAGCGATGTGCCGGTTCATTTCCTACAAATTTGGGTTCTGCCAGAAGCGAACAGCATTGAGCCGGGCTATGAGCAGCAGCATTTTGAGTCTGCTCAGATGCAGAACCAACTGTGCTTGGTGGGCTCTCGCGACGGTCGCGATGGGTCGATTACGATCCATCAGGATGTGAATCTCTATGCGGCTAAGCTCTCTGTGGGAGAGGAATTGGAGTATGCCCTCCAGGGCGATCGCGCCCTCTGGCTCCAGGTTGCCCGGGGCAGTCTGACCCTCAATGGTCAGTTGCTGGTTGCTGGCGATGGTGCTGCGGTTCGGGAAGAATCGGTTTTACAACTCGTCGGGCAAGCCGATGATGCTGAGCTTTTGTTGTTTGATATGGCGGCGATGTAGCGAGCCCCTCCCTGTCCTATCGTCTCCTGTCTCACAGCCTGTCAGGACGACTTCAATTTATCCAAGTTTGTACTGCGACGCGTTCCGTTTCGGTCGTTTCAGTATGCCCCGCCCGCAGCGAAATGCTGTCTTTGTTTCAGTTACGCCTTGCATGAAACCTCTTGCATCAATCCTGGCCCTCTCCCGATTTATCTTTCTTTGGCCCTTTCTCAAGCTTTGAAGATGGACGTCTAGCCTCCCCTTATCCCAAATCTGGGGCAAGGGGGCGGGAGATGGGGGCAGATTCTGATTCGTGCAAAAGGTCTATTGTCTATATATTCGGAGCCACGATCATGTCTGACGCCAAAATTGCGGATACCAAGCCCGTTGTGATGGAGCTTGAACCCGGTGACTACTGGTATTGCACCTGTGGTCAATCTGATAATCAGCCGTTCTGTAACGGTGCCCATAAAGGCACTGAGTTCACACCGATGAAGTTCACCATCGAAGCGCAAAAGAAGGTCGCCCTTTGCGCCTGTAAGCAGACTGGCAACGCGCCTTTCTGCGATGGTAGTCATGTCGATTTGCCTAAGGCTGAGTAAGCTCGCGTTGCCGAGTGATGGCACCTCGGGGAAGGCTGACTTGGCGATCTCGCTGGAGAAATGTTGCGATCGCCCGCAAATAAGAATCCTTCCCCGGCTTATATAGACCAAAATGCCCCGCACCGGGGACGAGGTGTAACTGCTTGGGTTCTGGTGCTGCGGCATAGAGTTGCTCAGCCATCAGCGATGACACAATTACATCATCGGTGCCATGGATAAACAGCGATGGCAGGGTGAGCTGGGGAACCTTGGTGATCGAGTCAAACTTATCCGTCAAGATCAGTTCCAGCGGCAGCATTTGAAAGAGTGGATTTTGCCGCACTGCTGCGGTCATGGAGGTGAAGGTGCTCTGGGCAATTAACGCTTGGGCTTCGGGATGGCGACTGGCCAGATTGATGGCCACCGCTCCCCCCATGGATTCGCCGTAAATCACAATATCGCTGGGATGAATCCCTCGCGTCTCTGTCAAATAGCGCCAGGCAATTTCACTATCCTCATACATTTGGGCTTCGCTGGGGCCTTCGCCATCACTGGCCCCAAAGCCCCGATAGTCTGTCATTAAGATTGAGAAACCGAGCTGGTGCATTGCCGTTGCTCGATGGAGCGGCGTGCCCGAACTCTTATTGCCCGATCGCCCATAGAAATACAGCAGTGTCTTGGTGCCATCCACCACATTGACCGGTTCTCCCTCCAGAATTTGATAGGGTGCTGCCGGGTTGGGGGCTGGAATCCACCAACTATGTAAATGGCTCCCTGGAGCTACGGGAATGGATAGTTCCTCAAAGGGGAGGCCGAACTTCTCGCCGTCTGGTAATTGGCGCAGTTCGCGGCGCGGGTTGTAAAGCAACTCCCGTTGGTTGAAATGGAGATAGAGGCAAGCGCCGGTATAGGTGGCGGCCCCCAAACCCATCAGTGCAAGGCAGGATTTGCCTAGAAAAGATTGATAGGACAACGGAACAAAAAATCCACAGAGAACAACAGCAGCGGTTAAAACGAGCTTCGCTGTTGTCACTATAACGAGGTTCGCATTGATCGCTACAGCCCTTCAACATTCCTTGGGTTGAGGAAGGCTGAAGGGCTGCTGTTGAACGCTGGTTGTTGTCTCGGCTATGATTCTCTCATCGCTGGTGGGATGGCTTAGACCGAGTAGATGATGTAGCTACTCATCGACTCCAACTGCTCCCAGGTGAGATCGACATGGCGCTCGCCCCAGGGGTTTTCCAAGTGGAAGGTCTGGGTGTCAGCGTTGTAATCCGTGAGGGCATAGGCATGGTTATCGACGACACCATGTTGTCCCTTGCCGAGAATGCCTACGGTCATCACCGTATCCGAAGCCAGAAGCTCGATAATCTCTTGGGACTCAGCGCTAGCCACGGAGCGGGTTCGGGCCGAGGTACCCAGCACTTCGCGAATGGGGCCGCTCATCCAGCCCCCTTCGATGCCTTCGTAGCTGTTGGTGCTGTCTTGGGCAATCCAGCCGGATTCGTTGGCCTGGGCATAGGCTTTTTCGATCAGGGCGGCCCAGAGCTCATTGTCGCTACTGTTGGGATCATCACCATACTGGGTGTAAGGGCTTTCGCCGGACCAACTTAGGACGGGTAAGTAGCTATCCACCGTGACATATTCGGCGGTCTGGCCATTGCGGAAGAAACGGACAGTGAAGGTGCCGTCGCCATTGTCGATCAACATATCTCTAATGGCGTCTGGCTGCTCCAGGGCTGCACTGGCCAACACCGCGAGCAAGTAGCAGTCGCCGAGCTGTTCCTGGGTGATGTCTGTGAATTCGATGCCATCTTGGAAGAGGCTGCCTGCGACTTTTTGGTATCGGTG
>CALLPZ010000312.1 GCA_938015405.1 uncultured Pseudanabaenaceae cyanobacterium | reverse complement strand
TTGTCTTAACCTCCTGTTGCCTGTTTATTTGTTGGGCTGGGGAGTCATGCGGAGGTAGGGCTTCAGCTCAGTCACCCCTTTGGGGAACTGCTGCTTAGCATCTTCAGTGGAGATAGACGGAACGACGACGCAATCCTCGCCATCTTTCCAGTTCGCAGGGGTGGCGACCTTGTGATAGTCCGTCAGTTGCAGGGAGTCAATCACCCGTAGCAACTCATCGAAGTTGCGGCCTGTGCTGGCAGGGTAGGTGATCATCAACCGGACCTTTTTGTTGGGATCGATGACAAAGACTGAGCGTACCGTCAGGGTATTGCCAGTGCTGGAGTTGGGATGGAGCATGCCGTAGAGCTCCGAGACCTTCTTGTCCTCATCAGCCAGGATGGGGTAATCGACGCTGGTGCCTTGGGTTTCATTAATGTCGCCAATCCAGCCTCGGTGGGACTCGGCACCGTCCACGCTTAGGGCGATGGTTTTGACATTGCGCTTTTCAAATTCTGCGCGGTACTTGGCGACGGTACCCAGCTCGGTGGTGCAAACAGGTGTGTAGTCTGCTGGGTGAGAGAACAGTACAACCCAGCTATCTCCTGCCCAGTCGTGGAAGTTAATCTCACCTGAGGAGGACTGTTGGGTGAAATTGGGCGCGATATCGCCTAGTTGAAGGGCCATGGTTGCAGACTTCCTGGGAGTCAGTGAAGGAATGATATGAAATGTCGTTTCTGATTGGGGAGCAGCCGAGTGACCGGGCCTAGCGTTGGGGGGTGAGACCGAGCACTGGGCCCGGTCACGCTGTGCAGCTGCCGGGTTTTACAGGACTAACAGACCCAATCCCAGGGCTTAAATAACTGCCCTGATAGAGGATAAAACTGAATTTTCAATATGCCACAAACCTCTAGAACCTGTGAGGCTATCCGATGGTTTACTGAAAAAAATTGAATTCGGCAGAAGCTGACGGTTGAATTGCAGGCGAGGGCTGGCCCCTAAAGTCTTGAAATCCTGGTAATTCCAGCTATCAGATCGGGCTTGTTTCTATTCGACTGATTGGACTGAAAGCTCTGTCGTTAGAGAGTTGTGTGGATATTGAGCCCTAGGCTCGCTTGGGAGTGGGGGATGTCGAGAATTTACGAAACATTGAGCCTTCTCTCACCTCAATTTTGGCGTTGAGGTTGTCCCATAAGCTGTGCCCAGGGCCTGGTTCTCTGAGGGGCCTCATCGTTGACGTTCCGTGACTGTATTGTGTTGACTGCTTTTGCTGAACTGGCCGCTCGCTTGATCTGGCTGCTGCGTTCAATTCCCCATGTTCTGTTTGCCGCGATCGCCTGGACCCTGGTGCTTTTGGGGGCCTGGCAGGTCGTGGCGGCGACCCGCGAGACGGTGCAGCGCAGCCGAGCCATGCACCAGATTCCCTGTGCGGACTGCCAATTTTTCACCAATGATCATCGCCTCAAATGCCCCGTCCACCCCCATGAGGCGCTGACGCCAGAGGCGGTGAATTGCTTGGATTTTGAGGGCTGAGTTGCAGAGCGGCCTGTTTGGATTTTGAGGGCTCAAGAGGGTTAACTGGAATGCTGATTCGTAAGCTCAATGACTGTGAGGAATTTGTTGCGGGGGATGGCACGCTGTTGCGAGAGCTGTTGCACCCCGATAAGCAAGCTGTGGATTTACGCTATAGCTTTGCCCATGCGATCGTGCCGCCCGGTGCGACGTCGATTCCCCATGCGCTCAAGACTTCCGAGATTTATTACATCCTCAGTGGCCATGGCGAAATGACCATTGAGGGTGAAACTCAGCCCTTGGAACCGGGAGACTTGGTTTACATTCCCCCCAGTGCCAAGCAATTTGCCCATAACCCTGGTCCAGAGCCTTTGACTTTCATTTGTATTGTTGATCCGGCTTGGCGAGTGGAGGATGAAATCGTCTTTGCTGAGGAATAATCCTGGCGTGGGTTGACGGTATTCCCTCCAGAGTTCATCGGTGGTCCGGATTTCAGCGGCTAGACCTAGATGGGATGATGGAATCGCATCGGCTCGATCCTGGGTCCTCCGTTCGGTTCCCCTATTCCCCATCCCCATGCCCAACGCCATTCTTGACCAAACCATCCATGATGCTCGGGCTCGTTTGGGGAGCCTGCTGGATGACTTTGGTAAATTTGCAGTGTCCCTCCATAACGGAGGCTTGCAAAAGACTATCGCCAGCCTGCAGGAGAATATTCAACAGCCGTTTCTCTTTGTGGTGATTGGTGAAGTGAAGGCAGGCAAGAGCAGCTTTGTGAATGCCTTGCTGGATAGTGATGTCTGCGATGTTGGGGCCGATCCGCGTACGAATGTTGTGACCAAGATTGTCCATAGCGATCGCGGTGACTATAGCCTCGATCTCAAGCCTGGGCTGCTCAAGGAAATGGGACGGCCCGTGCCCATCCTGGAGCAAATTGCGGTAGTGGACACACCGGGCACCAATAGTCCCTTTATTGAGCATGAGGAAATCACCAAGGAATTTATTCCCAATAGTGATTTGGTGATGTTTGTCTTTTTTGCTAAGAACCCTTACACCAACAGCGCTTGGGACCTGCTCAATTTCACCCATGATGAATGGAAGCGGCCTACGGTGTTTGTGCTACAACAGTCTGATATTGCTGACCCTGTAGAGCTAGAGACAGCCCAAGAATATGTTAAGCAAGAAGCTATGCGTCGCGGTATCGAAACGCCGTTAATTTATGCCACGTCCGCAAAATTAGAGCTGGGTGGCCAGAGTGAGGCCTCTGGCTTTGAACCGATTCGTGCTTTTGTCCGCGATCGCATCACTGGCGGCCAGAGTTATCGTCTTAAGCTCCAGTCCAACATGAGTGCGGCTAGCCAAATCCTGAGCCGACTGGAAACGGATATGGAGCAACTCCGCCAGCAGGTGGAGACTGACCGTGCTGTGGCAGAGCAAATCAAAGGACGTTTGGTTCAGGGGCGAGGGCAATCGAGCTATGAGCTAGAATCCCTGGTGGAGAGACTTCTGGCCCAGTACGATCGCATCACCACTCAAATTAAAGAGGAATTCCGTGAGGGCCTGACGGTGTTTGTCCTGGCGAAGCGCTCCCTACTCGGCATCTTCAACCGGAGTGAGCGGGTAGAAACCTGGATGGAACAGTTGAAGGAACGTTCTAAAAAAGAGCTGTCATCCAACCTAGAGGAGACTTCGCGAGAGGGAGCCAAACATTTTGTGACGGGAATACAGCAGCTCATTCGTCGCATTGTCGAAGACCTCAGCGGCTTACAGAATGCAGAGCTGCGCAACACCGAAATTGCGGTGCCCATCCTGGAGCATCGCTATGCCGTGATTGAAGATGTTAAGGGCAAGGTGAGCAATGTTCTGAATGATGCTGCCTTTTTGGACTTTATGGCGGCGAAGGCAGAGAGCGTGGGGCCCGGCATGGCAGGGGGGGGCATCCTGGCGGTGGTCGGTGGAACGATTGCCACCGTGACCGAAGTGGTGATCCTTGATATCTTGGGTGGCATTTTTCTGGGGCTGGGGGTCTTGCTAGCCGGTGGCATTTTGATTACCAAACGGCGAGCCATGATCCAAAAGTTTGACCGTGAACTTGACCGTAATCGCGATCGCTTTCGTTCGTCAATTACGGAGCAACTCCAGGGCAAGCTCGGTATTGTTTACGAGGAGATTGACCGAAATCTCGTAGACCTTTATCAGTATGTCGAACAGCAAGAGGCCAGCGCCGCGCCACTGCTGGAACAGTTTCAATCTCTGCAAACCCTGTCCCAGAAGCTATCTGACGAGATTGATCAGCTATAACTCTCGCGAGCGTTACGACCTGAGAACGGTGTTAGGGCATCACTGCCAGGGCTTGATTACTGAGGCCGGGGCCGTAGGTTTACGAGGAACTCACTGAGGAAAACTCCAGTTTTACAGGCAAAGATACTGGACAGCCTGTCACTGAAAATCCCCCAAGTCACATAGAAATTTGGCCGTTTGCCGCGACCATAATAGGCCAGGAGAGGACAAGGGCGACTACCCCTTCTCTTTTGTTGTTGGGACAATATTTCCCTTGAACAAAGAGAATGAGAAGGCTGTACAGAGAATAGAGCAAGCCATGACTGAGTGTAGCTGTAGCTGCTCTTATTGATCTTGGTCTGTTTTAGTTGCCTGTGCAATCATCTGATGGCGAGTCTCTGCTTTTCTCCACCGTTGTATTGCGCTGGTGGATCGATGAACTCGATTTCGGGCTATCAAGTTTTAGGGGAGCTTTACCGAGGGGACGATACCGTCATCCTGCGGGCGATTGACCCGGAAAACGAGCGCCCGGTCATTCTCAAAACCTTGGCGGAAGATAATCCAGGGCCTGAAAAACTCTTTCGCTTGCACCACCAGTACAGTTTGACCCAGGGGCTGTCCCATCCCGGCTTACTGCCTTGCTATGGGTTGGAATATTGGAATCAAAAGCCGGTTTTAATCCTGGAAGACAGCCAGGAGATTTCCTTAGAACATTATCTTGAGTCTCACAGCCTAACCCTGCAGGACTGCTTGGCGATCGCCTTAGAGCTCGCCGATGTCTTACTCCTATTAGCCCAGCATGGCATTTGCCACAACGCCATTCGGGATACGCATGTCTTAATTGAGCCCCAGTCGCTGCGGGTGCGATTGATCGATTTTAGCCAAGCCTGTTGGGGAGAGTCTGGGAATACCCAAGACTTCCAAGACTTGGGAAAGTTGCTATACCATCTGCTTCGTAAGCTATTCTCCTTGCCTCCCCTGGCAGAGACATCGCTGTCCAGTTTTGCTTCAATGCCCCAAGGCGGCGTGACCTGTGTCTTGCCAGGAGACTTGAACTTACCCCTCCCGGGGTCTCTGCTGGCGATTTTGCAGCGGCTGTTAGATCAAAGTGGTTTGTGTCAATATCCCAATGCCTTGAGTCTCCAGCGAGATTTACGCCATTGTCTCTGTCAGTTAGAGCAGACGGGGAGTTTGCTGCACTGTACAGCGGCACTAGAACTGCCCCAGCGGGAAAATGCCTTTGCCCTTGCCTCGTTATTACCCCGCTTTGAGCGTTTAGCGGCCACCCTTGACCCGGATGAGCTGCTGCAGGAATGTTTTCGGTGTTTGATGAATTACACCGGCGCAGACCGCTGCGCATTTGCCCAGGTGAATGTCGGGAGCCATGA
>CALLPZ010000311.1 GCA_938015405.1 uncultured Pseudanabaenaceae cyanobacterium | reverse complement strand
AACGCAACCTTCGCTGCCTATGAAGAAGGTCGTTGCGAAGGCATTACCTCTGACCGCTCCCAGCTTGCAGCTAAGCGCACCGGTCTGTCTGATCCCGATTCCCATGTGCTCCTTGACGATGTTCTCTCCAAGGAGCCCCTGGGCCCTGTGACCATCAACAACGACTCCGGTCTGTTTGATGTGGTCAAGTGGGTGACCTACGGTCTGATCCAGGCTGAAGAGTTTGGCGTAACCCAAGAAAATGTTGAAGATGAGGTCAACAGCGAAAGCCCTGACATTCAGCGCTTCCTGGGTGGTGAAGGCGACTTGGGGACCCAGTTGGGTCTATCTAATGACTTCATGGTTCATGCCATTAAGGCAGTGGGTAACTACGGTGAAGTCTACGATCGCAACATCGAGCAGGAGCTGGGTATTGAGCGTGGCCTCAACAAGCTCTGGACTGATGGTGGCCTGATGTATGCACCTCCTTTCCGCTAAATCTTAGGTTTGGCTGTATTGAGCAAAGCTGAAGTTAGCCTGGCTAAGTCAGGTCTGGAATGGGCGATTACGCCCAGCTAACAGACTGATTGAACTCGGCTATTGACTCAAAGGGACAGGCTCCCGGTTCTTTTGCATGGATTTCCGTGCGGGATAAACCGGAGCCTGTCCCTTTTTGTTTTATAAGAAGAAGTAAGCGTTCATTGCACTACTGAGATTGGACTGACCCATGACAGATCCTGGTACACCGGGCACAACGAAGCCCCCCATTTGGCGGGATGATCGCTTCTGGAAAATTGTCTTTCAACTGCTCGCGGTGGCCGTGGTTGTTACGGTGCTCTCCATTGCCCTGACGAATATGACGCGTAACCTGGCCATCCAGGGACGCAACTTTAATTTTGCCTTTTTGAGCCAGGTCTCGGGCTTCAATATTGGCGAGAGCATCATTCCCTTCGATCGCAGTAAGAGCTATCTCTATGCGTTTTTCGTGGGCTTCATCAATACGCTGAGGCTGATCCTGATTGCCATTCCTCTGGCGACTGTCTTTGGGGTGTTTGCAGGCATTGTTAGCTTTTCGGACAACTGGCTGTTGCGTAAGCTGAGCCTGCTTTATGTGGAGGTGATGCGCAACATCCCTATTTTGTTGGTGTTGTTCATCTGGTATTTCGTCATTTTCTTTGGGGTGACAGGCAGTGAAGATCTGACCCAGGTGTCGCCTTTTCTATTACTGAGTAAGAAAGGGATTTGGATTCCCTGGCCTGCAGCGACGGCGGCAAGTTTTGCCAGTGCGGCGGTATTGGGAGTGGGGGCGATCGCGGCTTTCTTTCTCTCTCGCTGGCGTACCAAAATCATGGCGGAGCAGGGGGCGAGTGGTAAAAATCAGCTTTACGTTCTGCTAGGTCTCGGGATCGCGGGCCTGCTGATTTTCTTCTTTGGTTTGGGCTGGCAATTTCCGGGGGGCGAAGACAGCAATAACGTGACTGGCGGATTGAAGGCCTCCCTGGAATACAGCGCCATGCTCATGGCATTGGCTGCCCATACCGGAGCGTTTATCGCAGAGGTGGTCCGAGCCGGTATCCAATCTGTTTCCAAGGGACAATGGGAGGCTTCCCGCGCCGCTGGCCTCAGTCAAATGCAGACGATGCAGTTGGTGGTGCTGCCCCAGGCTTTGCGCGTGATTGTCCCCTCTCTCAACAGCCAGTACATCACCCTCAACAAGAACTCCAGCTTGGCCTTGGCGATTGGCTATCCCGAGATCTTTTCCGTGTCCCAAACCACCTTGAATCAGGCCGGTCGGGCAGTGGAAATTCTGTTGTTGCTGACGCTGACCTTCTTGCTACTGAACTTGGTGACGTCCTTTGTCATGAACCGCATTAACGCCATGGTCCAGTTCAGCGAACGTTAGGTGTTGGGCTTTGTGAAATGAGTTGCGCTGCGGCTCAACGAACAGATTGGATGCTGATTTTCTTTTTTTGTCATGACCCCTGCTCCTACCCCCATTTCTAGCCAGCGTCCGGCTGCTGCTAAGGTCACGCCTGCGGCTTGGTTGAAGAAAAACCTATTTAGCAATTGGTACAACAGCCTGATTAGTGTGGTGCTGCTGTGGCTGATTGGCAGCACCCTTTACAGCACTGTTGTTTGGGCGTTTACCCAGGCTCGCTGGGCCGTGATTCCCGATAACCTCAAGCTTTATATGACGGGGCTGTTCCCCGTGGATCAGCTCTGGCGTGTCTGGCTACTGTTGGGCATTATTTGCCTATTGGCGGGAATGACCTGGGGGATTCTGGCACGGAATTTGCCGAAGCTCTACGACAATAAGACGCTGTTCTGGGCGGGGGCGATCGCGCTCTTGATTGTCTTGATCCCCACCGCGTTACCCAATCGACTGTTGCTGCTGGGTTATGAGCTACTGATCGTCGCCATGGCCTGGGTGGGTCGGCTCCTGGCCCAGTCCCGTCCTCGCATGGGCCAGTGGATTTCCGTCGCTTGGGCCGTGGCTTCCCTGATCGGACTGTGGCTCCTGGTGGGGGGCTTGGGCTTGCCCGCAGTGAGCACGGGCAAGTGGGGCGGCCTGTTGCTAACGCTGTTTATGGCCTTGGTTAGTATCGTTATTTCCTTCCCCGTTGCGATTGGCTTGGCACTCAGTCGTCAGAGCAAGTTGCCCGTGGTCAGAGGCTTGGCTGTGGGGCTGATTGAAATCATGCGGGGAACTCCCCTGACGGTATGGCTCTTCATCGGCGATGTCATGCTGCCGATCTTTCTGCCCAACACGCTCAACCTGGATCGCGTCCTGCGAGCGATGGTGATCTTGATCCTGTTCTGTGCGACGTATACGGCTGAAACCATTCGCGGTGGTCTCCAGGCGATTCCTCGGGGTCAACCCGAAGCAGCCAGCGCGCTGGGTCTAAATACGCCGCTGACGCTGGGCCTGATTGTGTTGCCCCAGGCCATCAAGATTTCTATTCCTGCCTTGGTGGGCGTCTTCATCCAAATGATTCAAGAGACCAGCTTGGTTGCTATTCTCGGCCTCTTCGAATTGTTGGGCATGAGTCGCTCAATTCTGTCCAACCCTGCCTACGTCGGTCGCTATGCCGAGGTCTACTTCTTTATTGGCCTGATCTACTGGGTTCTCTGCTACGTCATGTCAATTGGCAGTCGTCGACTTGAAAAGGCTCTCAATACTGAGCACTAGGCGAGCGGTACGCAACTCTTCTTCAGACAGCTCTTGAGTGGGAGCTGTCTGGGCGTCTTGGGATCGTGGGATTTCGCGTAAATTCCGCTCTTGGAAGAACTGCGTTAGGGCAGGCTCATCCTGGTTTTGCAGGGTCGCTTGGTGCGCGTTCTGTTCCACTGCAGGTTGAGCCAGCAGAGAGATCGTTGCGGTGATGAGAGCAGCAAGGCCAAGGGGCCGTTTGATGAGGTTGTCCATGGGGCAGGTGCGATCGCTGGAGCAACAGCGATGTGGGTTGAAAGGATGGATGGGGCGGTGCTGTTGAGTGAATCAAAGGCGGTGTTAGGAATTACGTGAGGTTCAGAGAAAAACCTAAATTCCTGGATTCATCCGTCCCTTGATTCCTGAGGCTAGCCCGCTCGGAAAGGCTTTGTGCGACTGTCTCAGTGACTCGCTTTCCAAATGACTCACCTTGGTGTCATATAGTGCCCTGATTTTTGGGATAAGGCTGTGTGAGCTGTCACGTCTTGGCGAAAAAAATTGTTTTTAAAGGCGACCTTCGGGATCGTGTGGTTTTCTTCATGAGCCTTTTGCTTGCGGCGGCTCGTGATTTTCCCGGCTCTGGATAAGACGCTGGCATCAGCATCAAGCGTTGAGGTTGGATGGAGGCTGGGGGCGATCGCAGCAGTCTACGAGTCTTCCTGCCGCTGCCAATTTGCAGACCAATTTGCAGACTAACTTTCAGGCCCAGATTTAGCCGTTGGGGTTGCTCTGTGATTGTTCAGGGTGAACGATGCCCAAAAGGCCTGAGTGCAAAGATTCTGATGGATCGCTTCAGAGGCCAAGTCCCAAGCTTTAAGCTGGCATAATAGTCATCAATTGCTGTCCAGGACCTGCTTACCAATTCCCATGACCATCCAACAGCCTTCCACAGAACCTAGAGATACAGCAGGGGATGCCAATCAGCCGACGATTCAGGCGACGGCAGTGGAGAAGTGGTACGACAATAATTTTCACGTCTTGCGGGGTGTGGACCTGACGGTGAATAAGGGAGAAGTGGTGGTGATTATGGGGCCATCAGGCTCGGGGAAGTCCACCTTTATTCGCACATTCAATGCCCTAGAGCCTTACCAAAAAGGCAGCATTGTCATTGATGGGATTGAGCTATCCCATGACCTCAAGAACATCGAAGCCATCCGCCGAGAAGTGGGCATGGTGTTCCAGCAATTCAATCTTTTCCCCCACTTGAGTGTGTTGCAGAACATCACCCTTGCTCCCATCTGGGT
>CALLPZ010000310.1 GCA_938015405.1 uncultured Pseudanabaenaceae cyanobacterium | reverse complement strand
CCCGCATATTTCAAGCCCACCGAGACTTTTGCCCGGCAGAGCTTTTCGATCGCCGGATAGTCCCTAGGATTGGGGATAAACTGAGCCGGGCTGTCATGCTCTTGGAGCAGCGCCACCGAACGCGTCGGTTGTGCAGACAAGAGCCACACCGTAAAGCCCCGCTCCCGCTCCGCTTTAATCGTGTCCGCTAGACGACCAAACTGGTGAGGCACCGCCGCCACCGGGCTACCCGCCAAATTCAACATCTTCAGTCCATCGCGCTCAATCTCTTCGTAGAGCTGGCTCAAATAGATCTGCTTGAATGCTGAAACTAGCTCTAGAGACTGGGCAAAATCGTGGTGGATTTGGGGCAGCCGTGGCTCGCTTTCCTGCCAGCCATCATTGACATGCTCCACCCAGCGATCGCAGTGAGCCTGACATTGCTCCGGCTCATCCACGACCACCAGCGTCTCTTCAGGTAAATAGTCCAGAATCGTCGCAGGCTCATAGGCCAAACCCATCAGCCGACGCATCCCCTCAATCTCTTGCCCTTCAATAAACTTCTCCGCATCCTCATCGGAGAGATAGTCTGAGGGCTCAAAGTCCGCCTTTTCTTCTAGCTTGGCGCGAATGATGGGGCGATAGCTTGTAGGTGTGAGAACCAAGCCCTCGATGGTGTCGAGCGATCGCTGAGTCGACGGATCCAGCTCCCGAATCCGCTCCAGCTCATCACCAAACAGGTCCAGTCGCACCGGCAACTCCGACGCCACCGGAAAAATATCAATAATGTCCCCGCGCCGACTCCAATGGCCCTCCGTCTCCACCGTCGGCACCCGCTCATAGCCCAGACGAGCCAGGGTGTCGCTCATTTCCTTGATATTCAGCTCCATGCCCTTGGTCAGGGTGAGCAAGTTTGCCTCTAGCTCCGCCCGAGGGGGGAGGTGGGGCTGTAGCGCTCGTTCCGTTGCGACCAAGGCAAACGGTGGCGCATCTTCTACTTCACTGGCCTTGCAAATGTCGGCCAACACCTGGAGCTGACCCCAGACCATCTCCCCCTGGGGGTCAAAGTTCTCATAGGGCGAAGACTCTGAAGTGGGGTAAAAGTGAACCGTTTTCCAGCCCATCGCCTCCAGTTGAGCGGCCCAGCGGCCTGCCTCTTCAATCGTGGAAGCGACACAGCAGAGGGGGCGCGGGTTGGTATTGGCGATCGCCGTGGTCACAAAGCCCTGGGCCAGCGTCCCAGCTCCCCCTAATCGCAAGCGCCCCTGCTGTTCCAGCTTTTGGCTCAGCTCCTGGGTGAGGGAAGATTGCTCAAGGCTACGGACAATGGACGAAAAGGCCATGGAGTCTGGAAACAGGCGATGAAATTGGCTAGGTCTTGGATGGATTAATCCAACCCATTTCCACTCTACCGAAGAATACAGAGCCTAGGCGGGGGATACGTAGAATTCTAAGGTTGGCGATAGCGCTAAGGAGATGGATGGGGGATTCAGATTGGAGTGATTTCAGAGGATGTGGGCGATCGCATCCCCAAGAAAAAGTGCTGTGACGAATCTCGCCACAGCACCTTCATCACTTAATCAACAATGCTGCCTAGGAAAGTTTGACTTCAGACAGTCCCCGGAGCATCGGGCCGTGGTCTAGCAGTCATCCAAATTACCAGGCAACCCTGTAGCAATATCTGCAACCCCTCGGCCTTCCCACATGAGACTGGCCACTGCGCCACTGTTGGCAAAGTTGACATCCATGCGAGCGACATCAGAGACCCCAAGGGTCAGTACTTGCTCAGAATCATTACCCAGATTGGGAATCTCGAAGCTCTGAATTAGCGCACCATCGATGCCGAATAGCTCGACAGTACCGCCATCTTGGCCGATGTCTAAGAAGTCGGCATTTTCGACGTTGACGAGACTATCCCATTCAAAGCGAATGGTGCCGCCGAACATTTCATCATCTGGATCCGAGCTATCACCATCCTCAGAAATAATCAGCACATTGCCCTGGGTTTCACTCGACAAATCAAAGTCACCGCCAGTGGGATTTGCACTGTCGAAGATCATGGCTCCGAATTCATTGAACGGTGTGGAAATCGTTAGTCCCACATCGCTGAATTGATCGGTAATCACAGTACCCGCTGGTAACTCGCCAATGGTGCTGGCATCAAAGTTAATGAAGACATCGCTCAGACGATTGGGGTCCTTCCCAGCAATATCAATACTGACTGGAATGGGCTCCGAAGTATTGATGCCGTCCGTCACGGTGTAGGTGAAGGTTTCAGTTCCAGCAAACCCAGGATTAGGAGTGTAGACAAAGGAACCGGTGTCAGGGTCTAGCAAAATGCTGCCATTTTGAGGGGCATCTGCAAGATTAATGCTGAGGGTATCCCCATCGGGGTCGGTAATGCCATCCAGGACGCCATCGCTGGGTGCAACATCCAGTGGCGTATCAATGGTCGTGCTGTAGGTGGGAGTTGTTGCTGGAACAACAGGAGGGCGGCTGACCTCAATCGTGACCGGGATAGGCTCCGAAGTATTGATGCCATCGGTCACGGTGTAAGAGAAGGTCTCGATACCTGCAAAGCCAGGGTTGGGCTGATAGAGGAACGAGCCATCGTCTGGACTGATATTGAGGCCACCGTTTTGTGGAATATCAGCTAAGGCAATGCGTAGGGTATCGCCTTCGGGGTCTGTCACTCCTTTCAACACGCCTTGATCCGCAAACACAACAAAGAGTTGGTCTGCAGGTGCTCCGTAGGTAGGAGTGGCGTCGGGTAAGGTTGGGGGTTGGTTGACAGGAGTCGGAGCGACTTCAATGGTGACGGGGATAGGAGCCGTGGTGTTGACGCCATCGGTCACGGTGTAGGAGAAGGTCTCAGTGCCGACAAACCCAGGATTAGGCGTATAGGTGAAAGATCCATCGTTCGGATCAATCAAGATGCCCCCATTCTGGGGAATATCAGCCAGGTTAATGCTGAGAGGATCGCCCTCGGGATCGGTGACGCCCTCAAGGACGCCTTCGTTAGGCGTCACCGTTAGGGGCTGATCGACCACCGCATCGTAGGTGGGCGTAGCGCCGGGTAGCGTTGGTGGTTGGTTGGGGACGGGACCATCGCCGGCGACGTTGATGGCGACGGGGATGGGAGCTGAGGTATTAATCCCGTCAGTCACGGTGTAAGAGAAGGTCTCAGTGCCGACAAACCCAGGATTGGGAGTGTAGGTTAAAGATCCATCGTTCGGGTCAATTAAGATGCCTCCATTCTGAGGAATATCAGCGAGGGCAATGCTGAGGGGGTCGCCATCTGGATCGGTTATGCCGTTGAGGACACCATCAGCAGGCAAGACTGTAAGGCTGTTGTCCTCGGTTGTGCTGAACGTGAGGTCTGTTGGTAGACCAACAGGAGCCTGACTAACCGTGATGGAGACGGGGACAGGAGCTGTCGTGTTGATTCCATCAGTGATGGTGTAGGAGAAGGTTTCTGTACCCGCAAACCCAGCATTCGGGGTGTAGGTAAAGGAGCCATCATTGGGGTCAATCAAGATCCCCCCGTTTTGAGGAATATCAGCGAGGG
Source organism: uncultured Pseudanabaenaceae cyanobacterium (assembly GCA_938015405.1). Classification (GTDB taxonomy): domain Bacteria; phylum Cyanobacteriota; class Cyanobacteriia; order PCC-9006; family JAAUQQ01; genus JAAUQQ01. Next base: position 3,052 of record CALLPZ010000310.1, on the reverse strand, counting down.
CAATGCTAATCGGATCGCCCTCGGGATCGGTCACACCATCAAGGACCCCATCTGCCACTGAAACCGTCAAGGGTTGGTCCGCAGGAGCCCCGTAGGTGGGTGTGGGATCGGGAGTTGTGGGGGGGAGGTTGTCACTCCCCGCAGCGACCTCGATGCTGACGGGAATGGGAGCCGAGGTGTTGATGCCATCGGTAACCGTGTAGGAGAAGGTTTCAGTGCCTTCAAAACCAGGGTTCGGAGTGTAAGTGAAGGAGCCATCCTCCGGATTGAGCAGGAGCTCCCCATTTTGAGGTGCATCAGCCAGGTTGATGCGCAGCGTGTCGCCATCCGGGTCGGTTATATCGTTGAGTACACCGTCAGCGGGTAAGACTGTGAGGCTGTTGCCTACCGTGGTGCTGAAAGTGGGATTCGTCGTTGGACCGACGGGGGGCTGGCTCACCTCAATGCTGACCGGTACGGGAGCCGTGGTGTTGATGCCGTCAGTGATGGTGTAGGAGAAGGTTTCTGTACCCGCAAACCCAGCATTAGGGGTGTAGGTAAAGGAGCCATCATTGGGGTCAATTAAGATCCCACCATTCTGAGGGATATCAGCGAGGGCAATGCTGATAGGGTCACCCTCGGGATCTGTCACACCGTTGAGTACGCCATCTGCCACCGCCACTGTGAAGGGTTGGTCCGCAGGAGCTCCGTAGGTTGGTGTGGGGACGGGAGTGTTTGGGGCTTCGTTCGTAATCTCTCCTACAGCAATGGTGACTGGGATGGGGTCTGAAGTGACCGTTCCATCAGTGACGGTGTAGGAAAAGAATTCTGTGCCGACAAAACCAGGATTGGGAGTGTAGGTAAATGAGCCATTGGTTGGGCTGATGAGAATCCCGCCATTGGCTGGGTTCTGAGAGAGGAGGATCTGTAAGCTATCCCCATCTGGATCAGAGACCCCATTGAGCACACCATCCGCTTCAGAAACCACGAGGCTTCCGTTGGCCTCCACCGCATAGGTGGGTGTGGTTGTGGGCAGAACAGGGGCTTGATTACCCACCTGGATGGTGACGGTTATGGGCCCTGTTGTATTGGTGCCGTCAGTGACGGTGTAGGAAAACGTTTCTACGCCGACAAAGCCAGGGTTGGGGGTGTAAACAAAAGAGCCATCTTCTGGATCCAGCAAGATGCCACCATTCTGGGGAATATCTGCCAGATTGACGCGGAGAACATCACCATCTGCATCGGTGACGTCGGCCAGCACACCGTCCGCTGCTAAAACGGTCAGTTCTCCATCTTCGGGTGTGCTGAAGCTGGGAAAAGAAGTCCCTTCAAATACCGGAGCAGCAAATTGCCCTGCATAGGTTTGTTGCAGCGTTTCGGAGAACGCGATCGCGGACTGAATGGTGCCGAGCTGATGGCTTAAGGTCCACTGAGCGCCTTGCTCAGTTGATCCCACCGGCAGCGGAGAAGCGGCAATGGCTGCCCCGGTCAGCTGATGCAATTGCTGAATAAAGAGATGGCCTAGCGCCCCCTGGGCAACGTTACAGCCGTATAGCAGCAGCTCTTTCCCTTGCAGATACTTGGCCCAGGAGCGCAATTCTTGCTCGTACTGCTCCAAAGTCTCGAAGCTCAACCGACTGGTTCCCAAATGCAAACATCCGGGCTCTCCATGGGAAATGAGATGGACCGTACTCAGTTCTGGATAGGCTTCCAGTGCTGCCGTAATTTGTGCAATTCCATCGGTTTGGCGGTTGACTACAATGGCGTTGCTTGCTGCTGACAAATCAGACAGCAGCACAGCTAGGTCACTGACATTCGCATCAATTAAAACGAGCGACTTTGTCGTTAGATTCGATTGCGACGATACGTCAAACTTTGAGCGATCTATCATGCCTGTCATTGTTAATACTTCCTGCTGAAAGGGAACAAACGGATTGACGTAAAAGAAGGGAACATCAATTGTGGTTGGGCTATCAGCCCCTAACACCACCACACCCATCCCTCAATTCAAGGCAGTCTTAGGTGACGGCAATATCTAATGGAGGTCAGCACAATCTTTGCAGCAAGCACTGTTCAGGCCAACTACAGAAATATTGTGCAGTCATGGGAGGGCTGCAATCACCGGGATTAAAGCTGCTAATTGGAGAGGTCTTTTGTGTAAACCTAATTCTCCAAATCTAGGCCGGAGCCTAAATACTAATTGCTACTTAAATTGATACCGCAAATTTCACGATGCTGAAGATACTTTTTATAGTTCTCAAGAATGTCTGGAAAGTTGTGACAAAACTCTACCTAGTTCAATAGCTCGACAATGGGGGCGAAACCCAGACCTAGAAAGAAAAATATTCTGCTCTGTGATCTCCATCAGCCCTATATTTCAGTGTTTGTAGTGGGGGAACATAAAGTTTGGATAAAGTTTGGCGAGTTGGATTGGCGACTCCATGATCTTGCCGCTCACTTTCTGTATCAAATTACTTGGAAAAAACTCCCTATTTTAGGAAGAAATCCTCGTCCTAAGGAGCAGAATAACTGTTAGAAAATACTGGTGCTAATTGTTACTTGTTGGCTTTTTAGATAAGCTTTAAGTGAAGTGGCCCTTGTCTTGCGGGCACTTTTGCAAACTATTTCTGAGTAGTAGGAGATGGCATCTAAGTGGTCTAATGAGCCACAAGCCCATTCCCCCAGCGAAGCCGCTGGCACTGCTGACTCTCGTTATGCTGACTAATATTCTTATTGTTTTAGCCCTGATCATCGCCAATGGCCTATTCGCCATGTCAGAGCTGGCTGTGGTCTCGGCCCGCAAAGTTCGCCTAGAGCAAGCTGCTCGGCAAGGCGATCGCCGCGCCCAAGCCGCCCTCAACCTTGCTAACCGCCCCGACGACTTCTTCTCCACCGTTCAAGTGGGGATCACATTGGTCAGCATCATCAGTGGTGCCTTTGGTGGTTCAGCCCTGGCAGAGCCCGTGGCGGAGAAGCTCAAGCAGGTGCCAGCCCTAGAACCGTTTGCCGACAAGCTAGGCTTCTTGCTCGTTGTCGTCATCATTGCTTACCTTTCCCTAATCTTGGGAGAGCT
>CALLPZ010000309.1 GCA_938015405.1 uncultured Pseudanabaenaceae cyanobacterium | reverse complement strand
TTCGGCGGCCACCACTACGGTTGATAGGGCCATCATTGTGGCGATGAGGACCGCTGGGAACCAACGATTGAGGCTGCTGGGTATGGTTGGGATTTGACCCGCCAGCAGCTGTTTCAGAACTCTAGATTGCTTCTTACCCATTGCAGTAACTCGTTGGTGGGTGGGTCGTATGGGTGACCGTTTGATTGCTTTGCTCTCCTCGTATTATGGAATAGAACTTAGGGCTTCGTGACTTGTGATGACGTGCCAGTGCTATCCCAAGCCGAGTTGTTCGACCTTTCCCCATGTAAAAGGGCCCACACATTAATAGATGTGCAGGCCCTTTTACATTCCGAAACGGCTGGGTCTCAGACGATGGATTGGAGTTAGTCGCCGATGATCTCAGGCTGGGTTAGCTCGTCGGACATCTCAATGATGGCGCGCATAACGGGCTTGATTCCAGAGTCTTCATTGCTCTCGAAGTCTTCATAGCGGCGACGCTTCGCTCGGTTCGCAACCTGCACCGTGATGCGGTACCGGTTAGATGCAGCGCTGATGAGCTCTTCTGCGCGAACCATAAGCTGGGAAGATTCGAAGTTAGGACGCTTAGCCATAAACTTGCCAAAAACAATACTTCCCCTATACTAGCTGGCTTTTGGTGAGACTAGTTCAGGACAGATGGTGAGTCCCTGACTTGGTCCATACCAGACCCGTCTTTCGTTTGGAAGGTTTCGTTTTGTGCGATTGCTTTCTCAAAGCCGTAAGACGTAACGCAAGATTCCAAACCCTGGTTGTACGACTCCACTCAACACTTCATCGTTGAGCCTTAGAAGAAAAAGCCTGATTTACCCCATTGAGGAGATGCAGTATCAACGCCATAGCCCGGGGCGTTTACAGGGAAAACCTGGCTGAAGGTGCCATCTACAAAAATCTTCATGCGCTTCGCGAGGCGCAGCTTGGCGACGGGCTCCCGAATGCAGTCGATAGCACGAATCAAATCCTCGGCGGTACGAGCATCGTCGCAGGCAATGCGCAGCGTGCCCCATCGACGAGAGAGATGGCAGTTCTGCAAAGCTGCGATCGCCCGATACTCTTCGGGATCTTCACGGTAAAAGTCGAGAACGAGGCGAACAAGCTGGTTGCTGAAGTTCATGGGCCAAGCCACCATTTTCGCGATGGGAGAATGTAATAAAACTCAAACAAAACTAAAGACCTCCAAAAGAGAGTTGTCTTTGCTAACTTTGCCCGACTCAAGAATTGGAGATTCTGGGGCAAAAGGTTATCGCTTTGTTAGTTCAGAACGGTCTGGAGCAATGAGGTCGAACTTTATTCATTGCGGAATGCCAGACTGGCCTTAAATCCATTGATACCCCAACGGTTTTATAGATCGGGCGAACCGCAAAAAGAGTTTACGCAGTGAGGGGAAGTCTGAAATGAAAGTTCAGCTACTTCCTTGGAAGAAATAGGAATCTTCCGCTACTGAGGCGATAAATATTCGAGGAGAATTGTGGTTTTCGGCTTGCGTTTGCTTTCATGCCATTTTTGTAACGAACAGCAAAGCCGTTTCTAAAGAAATGAGACACTTCTGAAGAGTTGCTTTCTCTCCGAGAATTGCAGTTGCTTTTTGCGAAATCGGTCTTGCCCATGAGCCTTGCAATTGACTTTGGCACGAGTAATACCGTGGTTGCCCGCTGGAACCCGGCGACGGAGCAGGCCGAGACTGTGGCTTTGCCGGGCTTGAGTCTGTCCCAGGGGGGGAGTCCTCCTTTGGTGCCGAGTCTTGTCTATTGGGAGCAGGAAGAAGCTTTGATTGGTCAGGCTGTGCGCGATCGCGGCCTAGATCTCAAAAATGACCCCCGCTTCTTCCGAGGCTTCAAGCGGGGCATCGGCTCGGATGTGCAGGGCTTTTTGCCAGAGCTAGATGGCCGGAGCTTAAGCTTTGAGGCCATTGGTGAAGCATTTTTGCAACAGACCCTGGCTGCGGTAAAGCAGGTGCCCTTGCCCTTGGATTCCCTCGTTGTGACGGTCCCTGTGGATAGCTTTGAGGCCTATCGTCACTGGCTGGGGGCTGCACTGGGCGATGCGGTAGAGAACGTCCGTATGTTGGATGAGCCCACAGCGGCAGCCCTCGGCTATGGCATGGCGGATTGTGACCTATTACTGGTGGTCGATTTTGGCGGGGGGACGCTCGACTTGTCCTTGGTGCAGCTCCAGCGGGAGACCGTGAAGCAGGCAACGGGCTTTGTGCTCAAGTGGGGCAAGAAGGATTTTTCTGAGGAATCGGCACAGCGAGTCGAGGTGGCCAAAGTTCTGGCCAAGGCAGGGCAGAATCTTGGAGGGACGGATTTAGATGGTTGGCTGGCCCAGGCCCTCGCTCAGCAATATGGTTTTGAGCCTACGCCCTTGGTGACACGTTTGGCGGAACGACTGAAAATTCAGCTCTCGCTGCAAACTCAAGCCAGTGAAACCTATTTTGATGATGAGAGCTTTGAGAGCTATGAGCTGAAGGCTAGTCGAGAGCAGTTTGAAACGCTCTTGAGGTCGAAGGGCTTCTTTGAACAGTTGGATAAGGCGATGGAGCAGGTGCTTCAGCAGGCTCGCCGCCAGGGGGTGAATGTACCTGATATAGAAGGAGTGTTGCTGGTGGGGGGGACGAGCCAAATTCCTGCAGTGCAGGATTGGCTGAAGGGCTACTTTGAGGAGAGCAAGATTCGCAGCGATCGCCCCTTCGAAGCTATCGCCCAGGGCGCCCTGCAATTGGCCCAGGGCATTGAAATTAAGGACTTCCTGTATCACCGCTACGGCATTCGCTATTGGAACCACCGCGTTAAGGGCCATGATTGGCATCCCATCATCCAGGCGGGGCAACCCTATCCCATGGCGGAGCCGGTGATGTTTACCTTTGGCGCTTCGGTGGAGAATCAGCCGGGTATTGAGGTTGTGTTAGGGGAGTTGGGAGCGGAAACCAGCACGACTGAGGTCTACTTTGATGGCGATCGCCTAATCACCCGTAGCCTTGCCACAGGCCAATCTGCAGTGCAGCCTCTGAATGACAAGGATGGAGCGAGGGTTATTAAGTTAGATCCTCTGGGCAACCCAGGGATTGATCGCATTCAGGTCTTCTTTCGGGTGGATCGCGATCGCTTCTTGCGGATGACGGTGGAGGATGTGCTGACGCTCAATACCCTGGTAGATGACCAGGTGGTCTTGCAATTGTCTTAGTTTCAGCTTTGCTTCGCGACCGAGCAGAAGGCGTTGGCTGAGCGAAGCCGAAATTCACTGAGCATTCCTGGCCCAAAATACGCCATCGTCATAGCCCTGGATGGTTGGATTGTTATTCGCTAGATCCAGCCGCTTTTGAGCTAGGCAGCAATAGGTCAAGTCCTGCTCAATGCCGATGAACCGCCGCCCCAGCTTCTTCGCGACCACAGCCGTTGTGCCAGAGCCAAGGAAGGGGTCGAGGATGATGTCTCCAGGATTGCTGCTGGCTAGTAACAGCTTGGCCAGCAGTTTCTCCGGCTTTTGAGTCGGGTGATCGGTGTTCTCCGGCATGGACCAAAACGGCACCGTGAGGTCTGTCCAGAGGTTAGAAGCACTGGTGAGGCGGTAGTTGCCGGTACGAGTCTCCTCCCAGTCTTTGGGTTGGCGCTGGGCGTTGCGGTAAGGCGCAATGACTTTGCGCTTGAGGCGGACTGCTTCAGCATCAAAGGTGTAGTCGTTAGAGACGGTGCAGAACCAAATATCCTCGGAGCAGTTTTTCCAGTTGGTTTTGGCACCACGCCCTTTTTCTCGCTCCCAGGTGATGCGATTGCGAACGATGAGGTGCTTCTCCGCGATGCGCTGGAGGGCTCCTGAAGATTTCCAGTCGCCGCAGATATAAACCGTGCCCGTGGGTTTGAGGGTTCTTAGTAGCTGGGGAAACCAGGATTCTAGCCAATGGTAATAGGCCTCGTTGGAGCGCTCTTTGAAGGTGTGACCGTTGAAGGATTTGGTTAGGTTGTAGGGCGGGTCGAGAAAGAGGACATCGGCACATTGGGCTGGGAGCCAGTCCAAGAGCTCGAAAAGGTTCTGATTCAGGATGCGATCGCCGACGTCTTCAAAGGCTACCGGTGCCGCAATGGACATCAGCCGGGAGGATAGGGTTGATATTTCCCCCTCGTCCAGGGTCAGGGTTCGATTCCTAGGGGCTCGGCGCTTGCCGCTCACAGAGGGAACTCCAGGAGAACAGTAGGATGATTGTAGGTAGAGTTGCTTCTCTTTGTCCCTGGCTGTAGGAAATTACAGCGCCAAGGGAGAAATGGGGTGAGGCCATAAAAAAGGCTACTAGCGGACCCGAGGGAAAACCCATAGGGGGTAACTCTCTTCGTGATGGCACGGCTGGGATTAGAGCTGCGCGATCGCCCAAGAAACCATAGAATATGTCTAATTTTGACAGCAGTTGGTCATGATCCCATAGAGAGATGGGGATCACCTTGCTCTGTCGAGGAGCTCCGGAATTGCTGTTGCCCTCTTGAGACATTCCAGAGACAGTTCACTTGGTTTAAGGGAATCCATGGCCCAAATTATCGCAACCACGAACATGAAAGGCGGCGTGGGCAAGACCACCCTCTGCGTTAACCTTGCCGCTTGCCTGGCTCGCAATTTCAACCAGCGAGTGCTCGTCGTGGACCTCGATACCCAGATCAGTGCAACCTTGAGCCTTATGTCCCCCCAGGACTTTGTGAAGTGCCGCAAGGAGAAGCGCACGCTACGGCAACTGATTAGCCAAGCGGTTCAGGCCAGCGAAGAGCCTCTCCATGAGACGGCTGATGTGATTCGTTCCTACGTCTGTCAGCAAAAGGATCTGTCCCTGTTGCCTGGAGACCTGGATCTGTATGACGACTACATGGTTTCTTCCGCGCTCCATCGCACTGCGATGGCTGCGGAAGGGGAGACCGATTTTGAGGGGGCTTGGAGCAACTTTGAGCGGACCCTGATCCAGAACATCTTGGCCCCAGTGGACAAGGACTATGACTTCATCATTCTGGACTGTGCGCCGGGCTATAACTTGCTGACTCGCAGCAGCTTTGTTGCTAGTGATTTTTACATTTTGCCAGCCAAGCCTGAGCCCCTATCTATTGCCGGGATTCAACTGTTGCAGCGGCGTATTGCCCGGTTGCGCCAGGGCTATAAGGACACGCCTTATCCCATGGATATTGAGCTGTTGGGCATTGTCTTCACCATGTCAGGCAACCTGTTCACTAGCCGTTATTACAATCAGGTGATGCAGCGGGTAAAGCAGGATTTTGCGGAGCATCAGGTGTTTAAGACGCAGATTCCCAATGACACCCAGGTAGCCAGGGCTGTGGACACGTTTAAGCCGGTGGTGATTAGCAATCCTACGACTGCAGGGGCAAAGGCTTTTGTGAAGCTAGCGGGGGAGTTTCTTCAGAAACGGGACTTCCTGATGGGGGTGAAGGAGCAGAAGAGTGGCATGAGCCTGGCGGCGATGGATTAGCGCTGACCTGTTCTGGCTCTAGAAAATCATTGCTAATGGGTAGGGACATGCATGGCCACGTCCCTACCAAGGTTTGCTGCTACTTGGCTTGACAGACCTGTTCCAATGTTTCGAAGAAATTGGGATAGGAAATGGAGGCTGCTTCAGCGCGGGCAATGCTGGTTTTGCCCTGGGCAACGACGGCCGCGATCGCCAAACTCATGGCAATCCTGTGGTCCGTGTAGCTGTCCAACGTGGCACCGTTTAAGGGAGCACCTCCAGTAATTTCCATGCCATCGGGATGCTCGATTACTTTGGCACCCATATCCGTGAGCTGTTTGGCCATGACCGCGAGGCGATCGCTTTCTTTGACCCTCAGCTCTGCCGCATCTTTAATGACTGTCGTCCCCTCTGCAAAAGCTGCGGCGACCGCCAGGATAGGCACTTCGTCAATCAGGCGGGGAATGATGTCGCCGCTAATTTCGCAAGCCTTCAGCTGGGCATAGCGCACCTTGAGGTCTGCGACGGGCTCTCCAGCGACTTCTCGTTCGTTTAAACGCTCAATGTCGGCGTTCATCAGTTCCAAGGCTTCGAGGATGCCGACACGGGTTGGGTTGACTCCGACGTTCTCAATCACCAGCTCTGAACCCGGGATGATGCTTGCCGCGACCAGCCAAAACGCAGCGGAGCTAATGTCACCAGGTACGACGACCTTTTGCCCCGTCAGGGTGGCTGGGCCTGTGACCGTGACGCTACAGGTCGCAGCATCCACCTCCACCTCTGCCCCAAAGGCTCGTAGCATCCGCTCACTGTGGTCGCGAGACAGGTGGGGCTCTGTCACGGTGGTCTTTCCAGGGGTCATCAAACCGGCCAGTAAGACACAAGACTTGACTTGGGCCGAGGCAATGGGTGACTGATAATGGGTGGGTTTCAGGGTTTGTCCTTGGATGGCTAGGGGAGCAAGGCTGTTCTCCTTGCGTCCCCAGATTTGAGCACCCATTTGCTGGAGCGGCTTGACCACGCGAGACATGGGGCGCGATCGCAATGAGTCATCTCCGGTCACAGTAAAGAAGCGATTGTCATGGGAGGCCAAAATTCCCAACATGAGCCGCAACGTTGTGCCCGAATTGCCCGCATCCAAAATGCTAGTGGGCTCCTTAAGGTTTCCGAGGCCAACGCCCTCCACGACCACATGCTCCGGGTTGAGCTCTGAAATGGTGACGCCCATCTTGCGGAAGCAGGCGGCGGTGCTTTGGGGATCCTCACCCACGAGCAAGCCCTCGATTTCCGTGGTTCCAGTTGCCAGGGCTCCCAACATCAAGGCCCGATGGGAAATGGATTTATCCCCCGGGACCCGAATGGTGCCTCGAAATGCTAGGCCATTCTCGGGAGGTGTGATATGAAGGACCGTTTGATCTTCCGTGTTTTCGAGCAAGACGAGGGCATTGACCATTGGGCTAGACTGGGCGCGACGGTAGCCATCCTACCGTTTTCTCTTGCACCCACAGAACGACCGAGTTGCCCCCCACCCGGTTGCCCTTCGCAAGGACGAGCCATTTTGGCTGGTCGCTGTGTAACCGTTGTGCGGACAATTTCCGCCGCAGCTGAACGCAGGCCTTTGGCCGCTCTACCCCTCCGTCAGCCACTCAGAGTCTGGACTTCGCATCGGGATTCAGCTCCTGACTTGATTGCCCCAGTGGACCTCGATGACGGGGAACGGATGAGCAGACCCCACATGCTGCCCGGACATTGTTTCTAAGCTCCCTTCCATGATCACCTATCCCCGAAAGCCGATTAGCTTGTCGCTAACGTCTTCTGATCTGTGCCTCGATAACAAATTAGAAACAGCCGCTACGCTCTATCAGAAAGCGAATGATTGCTTTCACCTGTTGTTGACGGAACCTGCTCTTGCAGAATTTGACCTGCCAGGCTCTGGAGAGGCAACGGTTGACCAGCCTCGGTTGCTATGGCTAGAGATTTCGCCCTATCGCTTGATCATGACGATGCAGAGCAATGGTCGCTTTAGCTATCGCCACTGGTTAGAGCGGGGCATCTACGGCATGAGCCGGTATTGGCTCCAGGACGACTCTCTGGGTCAAGGCGGCCAAGTGCGGCTGCGCAACTTTACTCGCCAGTTAGAATTCTCTGGAGATCCTCTGCCGACCTCGCTCTCAGTGGAATATGAGCTCTGGGCTAATCGGGTTCAGATGGGCCGCTATGCGCTAAACCTTGAGATCCATCACGATCTCGATTAGAGCTTCGCATGGAGAGGGATATCCCTGAGAAGTTAAGAGGCTTAGGGCAAGGCGGGGACTTGCCCTAAGCCTCAGCTATAGACTACAACCCGGTTTCGGCCCGTTTGTTTGGCTTCTCGAAGGCATTTGTCTGCCCGTTCAATGAGAGCTAAACCCTCGGCATCATCGCTGTCCTTAAGCTCGGAGACGCCCACACTGACGGTAAGGGAGAGTTCCAAGTCATCGTTAATCGTGAAGGATTGATTGCTGATGATGCTGCATAGGCGACGGGCAATGTCTCCAGCTTCTTCATTGGAGGTGTCGCTGAGGAGCACCACAAATTCTTCTCCTCCGTAGCGGAAAAGCGTGTCCTTAGCGCGAAGGTTATGACGGAGCCTTGCTGCCAGCAGCTTGAGGGAAACGTCACCGACTAGATGGCCATAGGTGTCGTTGATTCGCTTGAAGAAGTCCAGGTCAAAAATAAGCAGGCTAAAGGGGCGATCGTCCTGGCGAGCCGTGGTGATATGGCGAGGCAAGTCCCAGTCCAGCGCCCGGCGATTATTCAGCTCTGTGAGCGGATCAACCAGGGCTATTGTGGAGAGTAGGTCGTTCGTTTGCACTAAATCCCGGTAACGGTTGGCAGACTGAAGTCCAATTTTGAGTTGGGCCTGGAGCAGTGGCCGATAGATTTTATTTAAGCTGTAGGGCTCTTGCTCGAAGTCGCCTTCCACGTTGAGGTAGGCATCTACACCCATCTCAAGGGCTTGGGTTTGGCTGGTGAGGTGAGATGTCACCTTCGTCTTGGATGTGGCCTCAAAGCCAGCAATGACTAGACTATAAAACCACTGAAAATTGCTCCGGTTTTGTAGATTGAGGCAGTTTTGGGCCAGGCTTAGATCATCACCTTGGATGATTAACAGATCTGGCGCTTGGGTTTGCATTGCCAGATTCACTTCCATGGCGCTCTGGGCCAGGCTCATTGGGGCATTAGTTAAAGCTTGAAGTTCGGTTCGAATCATCTGCCCAAACGGGAGATGACCGACAATTAGAATGGAATGCTCCATGGGGCTCAAGGCGATGCAAAGGCTAACAACGGATTGCAGCGAGCAAGTTGGCTGATTTTGCGCTGATTGGGTTGGATCCACCCTGCTAAATGAGGCATGACCGGAACCCGCAGGGCGATGTTGTCCAGGTGCTGTGCAACGACACGAAAGTTCAGAAACTTAACTGCCTAGACAGTGAACTCTTGACCTTCGATCCTAATCGGAATAAAAATTCCTTCCCTGACTAAAGAAATGACTTCCTTAGACCTTCATCTGGCCTTCATATAAATCCGGAGAAATCAAGGGAACTCGTGAAATCTCGCGGTGCATCTTAATGACGGTAGCGATCGCGTCAAGGAGCACCGGCATCAATGAGATAGCCTCACATCCCTCTGTCGCTGTTGCCTAGGGATAGTCTGCTAGCTAAAACGACTGCTTTCAATCCTTGTATCTGTCCGGCTAGACCGTCAAAAAAGATGCATTGTGGGTTGGAGATGCTTGGGTCCTTTTATTAAGGCTTTCATGGCTCCAATGGGTTTCTAAGGGATTCCTTGTTGGGGATCCTTTGACTTAGGTGAGAGATTTTTCTTGAGCAGAGGGCTTCACCCCCTACAGAATGAGCAATTGCCTTACATAATAGAAACCACTGTAAATTTTCTTCTCCCGCCTTTTCTTCCCATGGCTACCCCCCTCAGCGGCGACCAGATTCGGCAGACCTTCCTCAGCTTTTACGAGGCGAAGGCCCATAAGCAGCTGCCGAGCGCGTCTCTGGTACCGGAGGACCCTACGGTGCTGCTGACGATCGCGGGGATGCTTCAGTTCAAACCCATCTTTTTGGGCCAGCGCAAGGCTGAGGTAGATCGGGCGACGACTTCGCAGAAATGTATTCGCACCAATGACATTGAGAACGTGGGGCGCACGGCTCGCCACCATACTTTCTTTGAAATGCTGGGGA